>JBEBIF010000506.1:0-2362 GCA_040080515.1 Chitinophagaceae bacterium
TAACCAATACTTGCTTCAATCTTTCGCAACACAGAAATGAGCCGGACAGATATGTTCATAATTGAACCGTGACGACAAATAGGGACCCTGAATATTAAATCACTCATAACGGCGTTTTCTCAGACAACGTAAAACTGCCATTCCAAAAGTCAGATCCTTTAGAAGGATCAACCATAGCCTCAATAATATTCATAGATTCTACTACCTCAGTAATGCGGTCCACACAGAATTCTTTTGTCTTACCAGATGCTGCATGGTAAGCGCTAAGAAATTGACCAGACGGGCAAGACGGACTATTTAAACATTCGAAAAATCCCATCGGCGTTAAACCGCGATATTGATATGAGCCGCCGTGCCTGTCAATGTATTTAAAATTCACTATCTCACTCTTTTGTCTTTAGCTTTTTGTTCTTTTCTATGGACTTCACCAAGACATTATAGTCCTGAACTTTCATTATCGCTTTAGCTTTTTCGGATGCTACCTCTTCGACTTTCAAGCGCCTCATGTTTTTATTTCTCCATGTAAAAAAACCATAGATTATTCTTCAGCAACGGAATTCATTAATTTCAGTTGCTTCTGAGTTTCGCGGGAAAGCTCTCGCATTGCACCCATACATTCAGGACAAATCCAGATATGACGAAGGATATCGATGTTGTGAGTAATATCACAGATCCTGCAGGGCATATTGACCTGTGAAGACTTAATACAAACACAGTCACCTTCTACCTGCTGAAGTTCCTTATTCATAAGAAAATCACCTACTTGAGAATCAGAACACCACTGAGCAACAACAGCGGCACTGGCACCATATTCAACAGCGGCATCCAGGAGACGCAAGCGTGTGTCGTCGGCAGATACTTTAGTCAGTTCTTTCGCAACTGCAATCTTGATCTTATTCAACGATAGAGCCAGTTTCACGTCATCGGGAAATTTAGCGATCTCAAGTCTGGAGTTAATCCAGGACACGGTTTTACATAGCATCTTGCAAACCTTATCAATACCGCGGCCATCCTCATTGACAAGGTCCCAAACAATACGACTCTCTTCAACGGGATTAAGATCTGCCCTAACGAGATTTTCATGGGCGCGATCGAGATGGAGATCACCTTCATCGCTGTAATCCTTAACGATGGCATCAATAATGGACCAGCCAAGAATTTTAACAGCAAGGTACCGGCGATGGCCGGCCTCTATTTCATATCCATCAGAGACGGGATATACTATGATCGGCTGCAGGAGTCCCCGGGTCTTTATGCTCTCCGCCAGCTCCATCAGTGAGTCCATCTGTATCTGGTCCCGGCTGGGGTTCGACGGCTCCTTTATTTTTTCCATCCCGACCTTTTGATAAATACCGGTCATGCCACACCTCCTCGCTAAAAATATTTATGCAGCCAGGCTCATCAGAAACCATAAAGACGATCTTGCATCCGAGGGGAAGATTTTCAAGGACCCAATTTTTAGGGAGTGTGACTTTATAGGATGTGCCCTGGCGCTGGATAGACATAACATAAATCATAATACAAAGATTATAATACACCTTTAGTATGCTTTGTCAAGTTTATAATCTTTGTTGTTTAAACCATCCTTATATACCTACACCCATGGCACGCTTTTTGCGCCTCTTGTTAAAAGTGCCTTAAGCTAACTCCGGATTTAACTTCTGGATTCTATCAATCACTTCCTGAACAGAAACAACTGGGATTTTATGTAAAGCGGAGCTTTCCGATTGTCTTTGAGGATTGTTATTACTGGTCTCAGTTACTATGTGTGACGTGGATGTCACACGGTTAAAGAAAGAGAAAAAACAAGAGGTTATCCGAGAGATGAGCGACAGGAGGAGGGGGCCAAGCTTGTATAAATTGGTTGAGAAGCGGCCGGCGACAGGACGACGCTGAACAACCCGCAGGAGACCTAGTTTTTTGATGGTTGAGATGTTTCGGGAGACAGTCTCCCTAGCGCAATACGCGTCCTTGCACAGATACTTTTCGGACGGAACACAGTAGACGCCACGACGAGGACTATTAACGCCGTGGAGCAGCGACAGGAAGACCACGCGGCTAATGAGGTGCACCTGCCTAAGCGACAGGTGACGAGTCAGTAAACTCGTACGTAGAACGGAAAAAACTTTCGGCATTACCCTGGAGACATCTTCTGCTTTCATGCGACCCCCTTTAGGATATAGAAAATAAATGCTTAGCTCACGTAAGGAAGCTAATAACCTTACAGAAAGATAATACAGAAAAGACAGAACAAAAAGCTATGCAACAAAATGTTGCAGGTGCAACAAAATGTTGCAGTAGGTAGGAAACGGGAGGATGGGGCGATCACTTCGTGACAGGCTCTCGTGCTGTCTCTTATACA
>JBEBIF010000095.1:0-10569 GCA_040080515.1 Chitinophagaceae bacterium
TTCGCTCATAACTAAGGCTAACGGCCCTTGACAAATGTAAAAGGTCGATTGACAGATCTGCACCGGCAAAATTGGACGGGAATTTTGTTTCCTGTGTTCGGGCAGTGATGCCGGTAACAAGGATCAGCAGGAAGGCCAGGTAAATGATACGTTTCATATTTTTCTTTTTGAGTTAAAGATCAAATGGCCGGTTCGGACATTTGTTTATGGTTTAGTACTTGCTGCAACAGGAAGTAAAAGTCTTACTACTGTCCAACATAAAAATTGACAATTATCAAGATTACAAGACCGGAAAGGGGATTAACTTTTTCTTTAAAGGGGGAGAAGTAATAAGGCGACCGGATAATTACCGGATCAGTTTTCCAATAACGGGCAAATTCACCAGTTCTTTCTTTTCAATTTTACCAACAAACCAGGCAAAAAAGCCTAATAAGAAAGTGGCCATTCCTAAATTGAACCAACGGTTATCCCACAGGTAAACAAGTCCGCGGTGAGTTAAGTAAATAAGCACTACCAACCCCAGGTAGGCGATCAGTTTTTTCTTTGCATAAGGTACCGGGTAATGTTTCTGTCCCAACCAATAGCTGGTGATCATCATAAACAAATAGCAACAGAAAGTGGCAATAGCTGCTCCCAGGTAGTGGAACCGGGGGATAAGTAAAATATTCAAAGCAATGGTAATGGCGGCACCGGCAAAAGTGATAATGGCGCCCATCATATTTTTATTGGTCAGCTTGTACCAGATGCTGAGGTTATAATAAATGCCCAGGAAAACATTGGCCATGGCAAATAGCGGCACTACATATAATCCCTCCGTCCATTTACTCCGGTCAATAGCCTGGAAAAACCATTTCACCACATCTATGTACAGGCTGATGCCGAGAAACAGGAAGCAGCAAACCAGAATAAAGAATTTCATCACCCTTGCATAAGTGCGGGGTGCATTTTCTTCCTTGCTCTGGTTAAAAAAGAATGGTTCTGCCGCCATCCGGAATGCCTGTATGGCAATGGTTATTAAAATGGAAAGCCGGATGATATTGGCAAAAACCCCCAGTTCATGTTTAGCCTGTTCCACCGGCAGGTCCACCACATGCTGGTAGATAAGGCGGCTGAGCATATCATTCACAATGCCACCCATGCCGACAATTACCAGGGGGTAAGAGTAGCGCATTATTTTTTTCCAAAGCGCTGAATCGAAGCTGAAATGTATCTGACTTAATTCTTTCCGCAGGATAATAAAAGTGAGCACACTGCCGAAAAAATTCCCAATAAGATAATAGATGATACCGGAATCTTTTCCACTGTATATGTTTTTTAAAAAACTATCGGGGTGGCTGTGTAAATATTTTGGAATGATGCCCATGAACAAAACCACTACTACTATATTCATCACCACACTGGCCAGCCGGGCAAAAGCATATCGCTTCGGCCGGTTCTCCTGTCTTAATCTTGCAAAAGCCAGGGTGCTGATGGTATCAAAGAAAATGATACCCGCCATCCAGTTGATGTATTCCGGGTGCTTATCCAGGCTGGCCCAACTGGCAATGGTTCCTTTAAAAATAAAAAGCATTGCAGTAAAGAAGATCGTGGACCCGATCAGTGAAACCGAAAGTGTGTTGTACAGTTTTTTCTGATCACTCTCCTGTGAAAAACGGAAATAAGCCGTTTCGAGTCCGTAGGTAAACAATACATTCAAAAACGGGATGATGGCATATACCTGGGTAAGGTCCGCCGTTTTGGAAGGCTGGGCAAAAATGAGCGGCAAAGTGAGGTTCATCAGGTAGCCTAAAAACCGGCTGGCAATGGTGGGAACACCATACCACAACGTTTGTCCTGCCAGTTTTTTAATACCACTCAAAGGATTGGAAATTTTTGTTGACCCGGCCTGCCGTAGCCGGGCGGTTGCGGGACAAAAGTAATTGATAGGAAGGCAAAAAACGAATTCAAAGACTTTCGGGGTTTTTATTTAAGACAATTGCAACGCTTTAATGGCTTGCTGTATCTTTAAGCCCAAAATATACCAGGTATGAAAAAACTTATTTTTTTCCTTTTTACAGGTTTAGCAATTAGTACGATCACATCCGCACAGGCCTATGAAGGCACGGTAGAGTATGATAAGAAAAAACAGGACGCTTTTATGATCGATTATTCCTATTCTCCCGAAGCAGTGGAAAATGCCATTATAAGAAAAATGGAAAAGCTGGGCTACAAACCCAAAGAGGAAAAGGGAATATTTAATAAGGATAAAGGCTTTAAGATATTCAAAGGAGCATATGTAACAGAAGCTAATGCTGAACGACTGGACTATATCATTAAAGTAGAACCCAAAAGCAGAAAGAATAAAGATGAATCGGTGGTGTCGTTGATCCTGCTGAAAAATGGAAGCAATGCCAAAAGCGGTTTTGGAGTGGCGGAAACAGAGCAGGTAAAAGATTTTCTTAGAAACCTTCTTCCCAATATTGAAGCGGCCGACCTGGAAATACAAATACGAACACAGGAAGAAGCTATTGCTAAGGCAGAAAAGAAAATGAAAACCCTCAGAACAGAAAAGGAAGAACTGGAAAAGAAACTGTCTGACAATATCGCCGACCAGGAATCCACACAAAAGGATATCGATAATCAAAAGCTTACACTGGAAGTGCTTAAAGGAAAGAGAAAGAAAGACTGATCCTTATTGCGGATGCTGAAACCGCGGGTCTTTCAAAAAAGCCGAATCCGTTAAAGTACGGATGAACACAAACAGGTTATTAGCCTCTGTATTGGTCAATGTAATTCCATTGGTCAATAAAGGATCCAGCGTGGCGCTTTGCTGCACGTTGGTTCGGTAATGGTTGATACATTGTGCCAGTGTATTGAATCTTCCGTCATGCATATAATTAGAAGAGATATACGAGTTGCGCAGGGTAGGCACTTTAAACTTTAAGGAGTCCTCGCTTTTCCCGGTGACCCGCATCCGGCCATAGTCTTTCAATAAATTATCTACCGGCAAGCCAATATTGCGAATACTGTGATCGGTGAACATCGGTTCCGGGTGACAGGTAGCGCAATTGGCTTTATATAACTGGTAGCCGCTTTCCTCCTGTGCTGTATAAGTAACTTCCCCTTTTTTATACCGGTCATATTTGGAGTTGGCAGAAACCATATAGCCTGTAAACTGCGACAGGGCTTTTAAAATAAATTCCGGCCGGATAAAGGGATAGCGGAAAACTTTTTTGAACTGCTCCTGGTAGTCTTTGTCATCTTTTATCTTATTGATAATACCTTCATATGATTCACCCATTTCTATGTGACCATTAATGGGTTGGGCTGCTGCATCAGTAAGCGAGTTGAATTGGCCATCCCAATGGAAATAGTTATTCCACGCCAGGTTAAATAAGACCGGTGCATTGCGCAAGGTATGTGAATCAAAAACGCCGTGGCTGCGGTCATGCTCAAACGTGCCGAAACCGGCTACCTGCTGGTGACAGGAAGAACAAGGATGAAGATTATCTATAGAAAGGCGGCCATCATAAAATAATTTCCGACCCAGCTCAAAGCCTTCTTTACTTAAGGGGTTGTCTTCAAACTGATACCGGGGCTGCGGAAAGCCGGCAGGGACCTCCTGTTGCAATAAGGTAAGCCCTTTAGTGTTCTGTTCTTTCTTACAGGAGCCTAAAATATAAGTAAAGAGAAAGGCAGTAGTGAACAGCAATAATATCGTCAGCAGGCTTTTTCGCACAGGGCTTAATTGAACAGCTAATTTACTGATTTATTTCCCACTAAGCCACGAAGAACACAAAGCAATAATAACGGCTTTGTGCCTTTGCGGGATACTAGTATTCCTCTCTTCTGAATTTCTGCCTGCCGGATTTGATATCCGCTTTTTTCTTCTTCGATTCCAGCCTTCTTTCTTTTGAAGCCTTGCTGATCTTAGTGGCGATACGGGCCTTTTTCTTTTCCAGGGCTTTTTTTACCAGTTCCTGTATCTTCTCCACTGCATCAGCTTTGTTAGAGAGCTGCGTTCGGTGGGTTTGGGCTTTTACAAATAAATAACCCTCTGCATTGATGCGGTTGCCCAATTTCTCAGCCACCAGTTGTTTTTGTTCATCAGAAAGCAATTGGGAGGTGGCGACATGAAAAGAAGCGATGACGGCCGTTTCCACTTTATTTACGTTTTGTCCGCCTTTGCCACCGCTACGGGTAGTTTGAAAAGATATTTCTGAAGAAAGGTCAATAGAAGTCATATAAGCCAAAATAGGTCAAATGAGATAGTCTTCAATACATTTGTAATTCTTCAAAGGTAGAAAATTATGAAGGCTGTTATACAAAGAGTATCCAAAGCAAGTGTAACGATTGATGGAAAGATCCATTCGCAGATTGGGCAGGGCTTGCTCGTACTGGCAGGAATTGAAGATGCGGATACAATGGAAGATATTGAATGGCTGAGCGGCAAGATCGTCAACCTGCGCATTTTTAATGATGCCAACGGCGTGATGAATGAATCGGTGAAGGATAAGAACGGTGAAATTATCCTGGTGAGTCAATTTACATTACAGGCTTCCACTAAAAAGGGCAACCGTCCTTCTTACATTAAAGCGAGCAAACCGGAAATTGCGGTACCATTATATGAAAAGATGATTCAGCAACTGACCACTGATCTTGGAAAACCAATTGGTACTGGCATTTTTGGCGCAGATATGAAAGTGGAATTGGTGAATGATGGACCGGTGACAATAGTGATGGATACAAAGCTAAGAGATTGAAGGAGGGAAGGAGATAAAGAGTATAATACAGGAAATCTCCTGTTTATTTATAACTGCTGAGAGATCGGTTAAAAAGAGGAAAGCCGGAACATGACTCCTTGCCTCTTTCAACTTTTTTTAACCTCTTAGCCTATTCTCTTAGCCCAATTTTCTCCGTATAGATCTTCCCATCCGCCAATCCCACCATCAGAAAAAAGTAGCTCCCATTAATAGGAATAGTGAACGTGTAAGAATTACTGTTGATCTCCCGCTGCTCCACCAGCCGGTTGCCGCCGTTGGTCCACAGCATTACATGCTTTATTTCTTTGTTGCTTTTTATGGTGATCTGTTTGCCGGAAGTGAGGACCTTATAGGGTTTGGTTTCCTTTTTAGCAGGTATATCAGCAGCAGGTTGTGCCTGTGAGGCAAACATCAAAAGGGTGAGGAAGGCTACGGCCATAAGCCGGTTAATAGCTTTCAGCATAGAATACAATTAATCTTTTAAAGGAATTGGTTTACTAAGGTCTTCAGAGGGTAGGTCTGAAACAAGCCATATGGTTTGCTTCAGAGAGGTACAGATAGGGCCGCCTTGCATACCAGCGGGAAGTGCTAAACGGCAATAATCATGCTATATTGCAGCATTGACTCAAAAATTTTTGTTATGACACTTCAACAAGCCCAGCAACAGGTGGACGGATGGATAAAAACAACAGGGGTCCGTTATTTCAGTGAACTGACCAACATGGCCATCCTCACGGAAGAAGTAGGAGAACTGGCAAGACATATCGCCAGGCAGTATGGTGAACAATCTTACAAAGAGGGTTCTGTTCCTCCCCTGTCGGGGGAGGTTAGGAGGGGGCTTATGGCTGATGAAATGGCCGATGTGTTATGGGTCCTTATCTGCCTGGCCAATCAAACTGGTGTTGATCTGACGGAGGCACTTGAAAAGAATTTTGAAAAGAAGAATAACCGGGATGCAGACAGGCATAAGGATAATGAGAAGCTGAAATAGTATTAATTTACCGCATGTTTGATTTTCTAAGAATATTGATCTCCTTTTTTGACAGGAATGGTGTATCCTATATGCTATCAGGGAGTATGGCAATGAGTACTTATACGGTTCCTCGTTTTACAAGGGATTTTGATTTTATTGTCCACCTGAAAAAAGAGAATATTGCAATGCTCATTGAAGAGTTTCGGGAAGGTTATTATTGTGATGAAGATGCGGTAAAGGATGCTATCGTTGCTAAAACCATGTTTAATATCATTGATCATAAGAGTGGTTATAAAGCAGACTTTATGATATTAAAAGATGAGCCCTATAGGCAGGTTGAATTTGAAAGACGAAAAAAAATGACAGTACTTGATATGTCGCTTTATATTGTTTCGCCAGAAGATCTTTTAATTTCAAAATTGGTGTGGATACAAGAACTTCAGGGAAACTTGCAAGTTGAGGATATAAAAGCGCTGGCAGAATTGCCACAAATGGATTGGAACTACATAAGACACTGGATATTTACTCTAAAATTGAATACCTTTAACCTGTTAGATGACAGATACTCCTAAACATATCAAAGATATTCAGCTACAGATCTGGCTATCAAAAACACCCGGGGAAAGGCTTCATCAATTCATCCTCGATAATGATTGCATGTATAAAGCTCTTCGTGAATTCAAGATAAGCAACGGCCTTCCTTTAGGCAATCTCGACCCTGTAGGAGAATATCTCCAAAAAATGAAGGAAAAAGAAGATAAGCTGAACCCAAAAAATGCTTCTTAATTTCCTCATAATACCTGTAATCACATAAATCTCAGTTCTATTATCTTTGCCGCCTACCTGTATTAAGAAGCCTTATAAAAGGGTTCAAAATAAAACAGGGGGCGTAGTAATATGGCAAACGACACGAACAGGTTCCAGGCGATCATCTCACATTGTAAAGAGTATGGCTTTATTTTCCCCAGCAGTGAAATATATGATGGACTGCAGGCGGTATATGACTACGGCCAGATGGGCAGTGAACTGAAAAAGAACATCAAAGACTATTGGTGGAAAAGTATGACGCAACTGCACGACAATATAGTCGGCATTGATGCGGCCATCTTTATGCACCCCACTACCTGGAAGGCCAGTGGCCACGTTGATAATTTCAACGACCCGATGATCGACAACAAAGACAGCAAGAAACGCTACCGGGTGGATCATTTAATAGAAGGTCATGCCGAAGCATTGAAAGCAGAAGGCAAGGAAACAGCGGCAGATGAATTGATTGCTGCAATGGAAGCCTTGATAGCGAGGGATGATTTTCCAGGGCTAAAAAAACTCATTGAAGACAATAAAATAAAATGCGCTATCAGCGAAACCTGTAATTGGACAGATATCCGCCAGTTCAACCTGATGTTCTCTACCGAATTTGGTTCAACCTCGTCCTCCGAAGCTTCAGCGAAGGAGGATGTTTCTGATGATCCCTCCTCCGCCAAGGCTACGGATGGCAAGGAAGACAACAAAGTCTATCTCCGTCCGGAAACGGCACAGGGTATATTTGTCAACTTCCTGAATGTGCAGAAGACCGGCCGGATGAAAATACCTTTTGGTATTGCGCAAATAGGCAAGGCTTTTAGGAATGAGATCGTTGCCCGGCAGTTCATCTTCCGTATGCGGGAGTTTGAACAAATGGAAATGCAATTCTTCATCCGCCCCGGCACACAAAAGGACTGGTATGAAAAATGGAAAGAAACAAGATTGCAATGGCATTTGAGCCTGGGTATGCCTGCGGATAAATACCGCTACCACGACCATGTAAAATTGGCCCACTATGCAGATGCCGCTTGCGACATCGAGTTTGAATTCCCGATCGGTTTCAAAGAACTGGAAGGTATCCACAGCCGTACCGACTTCGATCTGAAGCAACACCAGGAATACAGCAAAAAGAAACAGCAGTATTTTGATAATGATGTTGACCCGGCAACGGGTAAGCCTTACGGTAATTATATTCCATATGTAATTGAAACCTCCATCGGTCTCGACCGGATGTTTCTAGCGATAGTTAGTCAGGCCTACGAAGAGCAGGATTTGAGTACTCCTGAAAAACCAGATAGCAGGGTGGTGTTGAAATTCCCGGCTAAGCTGGCACCTATTAAACTGGCGATATTACCACTGACAAAGAAAGACGGCCTGCCTGAAATTGCGGAGAAGATAATGACAGATTGCAAACCTCATTTCCGTTGTTTCTACGAAGAGAAAGATTCTATCGGAAAACGTTATCGCCGGATGGATGCATTGGGCACACCTTTCTGTGTTACGGTGGATCACCAAACTAAGGAGGACAATACCGTTACCATCCGACATCGTGATTCGATGGAGCAGGAGCGGGTGCCGATTGCTGATCTTAAGCGTTTAGTTTTGGACAGTATCAGTTAATCAGCACTAAAATAATATTAGCTTAGAGGAACTATGAAGTGGTTCCTCTTTTTATTTTGTTTAGTCATTTGTTTCAATTGTCGCCATAGGCAAAAGGCGGAGCAGGTTCCATTGCCTGAAAAAAGTGAACCTGCTTATAATGATACTGCCAGGATGCCGTGGAGTATGAACCTGGAAGATGATACTGGCTATTTCAAAGGACTGATTCCAGAACCAATTGTTCGCTTTGAGGAGTTTGAAGACAATCGCCTTGGCCAGGGACTTACTGGTCTTCTCAATCAGGAAAATATCCAACTCCTCGATAGTGAAACGCTTTCCCACAGTGTCTTTATTGACCCGGTAAAGAAAATACAGCGGGATACCATGCGAAATAAAAGCACTACTATTATTTCTTCTATATACAAAGGAAAAGGGGAATGGCAGAAAGTAACCTTAAATGGGCGAACGGTAGTTGATTATAGCTGGAATGGTACGGAAGGTGAGGAGTATGGCCCAATGATGGATTTTGATCCTTCTTCGTTCCGTCATTTTTCTTTTCATGGGAAGGAATATTATTTAATACTCGCCAACGAAGCATTCACTTTCGGTGGGTCTGCCAGGAATATTTCATACTATTATATCTGGAATGAAAAATTGCAATTGGTCGGTCTTTTTCAATCTTGCCGGTTTGAAAAAAAACTACTGGGTGATGCTAATGGCGACCAGATACTTGATTTCCTGGAGTTTGACAACAGCGATTTTTGCACCACTGTTCCTGGTTCCGATAAGGTGACCATCCGTCTCTGGTCGGTCAATCCAGAAGGGAATTTTGCAATTCAAAAAGACCCGGCGGGAACGCCCTGGTTTATTGAAGCGAAAACTGGCGATAACCTGTCACAGGACTCATTGAATATCATCCGCTCCCACTGGCCCAAGTCTTTGAAATAACTTTTCCGGCTTTCAATTATCTCCCACCACATACTGCCTCTGCTTCAGCATGATATGAATCATTTTCCCCCTTGAACTACGTCACCCTTCCCTTTACAACCAGATTCTACTTTGCTAAAGTTTAATTGGCCTTTTCATGGGCGGCTCAATCTGCCCGTTTAAACATTTTAGCATGCCCGGAAATGATATCACCAAACCCGTTGACCTTTCGATTCATGCGGAAGGTACTGGCCCACTCCGATCCCGCCGCCCTGTTTATGTAGATTTTATGCCGCCTTGCAACAGTGCCTGTCCGGCAGGAGAAAATATACAGGGATGGTTGTCGAATGCACAGGCCGGAAAATATTTTGAGGCCTTCCAAACCATTTTAGAGGATAATCCCTTTCCTGCCATCATGGGCCGGGTTTGTGTAAAGCCCTGCGAAACGGGTTGCAACCGAAATCATATTGACACCACCGTAAATATTCATGCGGTGGAAAGATATATCGGTGATGAAGCCATTCATCACCATTGGCAAGTGAATTATAAAGCCAAACTCACCGGGAAAAGAGTATTGGTAATTGGCGCAGGTCCCGGTGGCTTGTCGGCAGCTTATCATTTGGCCCGCATGGGGCATGTGGTGGAAATTTATGAAGCCGGTGGACATCCCGGTGGCTTATTGTGGACAGGTGTTCCTGAATACCGTTTACCAAAAGAAATACTTGATGCAGAAATTGACCGCATTGTAAGAATGGGAGTAAGCATCCGTCTGAACTATAAAGTACAGGATGTGCTGATGGAAAAAGAAGCCGGCAATTTTGATGCGGTCTATCTCGCCATCGGCGCTCAACTGATCCGCAAAGAAGAATTTGAAAAAGATGATTCTGTTTATATCACCGATGCCTTCTCTTTTTTTAAGGAGGTAAAATCAAACACATCACCCTATATCCATAAGAAAGTGGTGGTGTATGGCGGCGGCAAACTGGCCTTGTACCTGTCAAGAATGATCAAACGATTTGGCTCTGAGGTATCCGTTTATTTTCCCGGCGACAAAAAAATGATGCCCGCCTACGATTATGAAACAGAAGATGCATTGGCAGAAGGAGTAGATGTGCAAATACTGAGGAGTATCAGCAAAGCAGAAAAGAACACCATTACCCTGGAGAAAATGAAAGTGGAAAAAGGGAAAGCGGTAGGCACCGGTGAATTTGA
Source organism: Chitinophagaceae bacterium (assembly GCA_040080515.1). Classification (GTDB taxonomy): domain Bacteria; phylum Bacteroidota; class Bacteroidia; order Chitinophagales; family Chitinophagaceae; genus JJ008. The sequence continues at coordinate 10,258 of JBEBIF010000095.1, forward strand.
AACAGTTGATGCAGATGTATTGATCATTGCCAACAAACAAGAATCTGATTCCGGCTTCCTTCGCTCCATTTCCGGAATTACTGTTAGCGATGATGGTACCGTAACCATTGATGCGCAGCGGATGACAGGCTCTGAGGGAATTTTTGCCGGAGGCGATATGTTGCCGGGAGAGAACAGGAGTTCCACCATTGCTATCGGGCAGGGAAAAAAAGCGGCTAAATATATCAACAGCTTTTTGATGGAACATATATATCAAAGACCAGAGAAGCATCCAACAGCAGGCTACCGCAAATTACACATGTGGTATAAAAC
>JBEBIF010000507.1:0-2354 GCA_040080515.1 Chitinophagaceae bacterium
TCATCTCCCTTCCCGGTGTGCCGCATGAGATGAAAGGACTAATTACTAAAGAAGTGATCCCTTATCTATTGAAAACATTTGACCTGCCGGCCATCGTTCACAAGACAGCTTTTACGGCCGGGCAGGGTGAATCTCAGATTGCAGAACTGCTGAAAGAGTTTGAACCTTCGTTGCCCGACCATATCAAATTGGCTTACCTGCCCAACTACGGCATGGTGAAACTCCGACTGACGGCAAAAGGAAATAAGAAAGAGGATGTTGAAAAGGAACTACTCCCCTATTTTGAAAAACTACAGGACCTGGTGAAAGATTTTTTGGTAACCAATGAAGATGAAAGCCTGGAAGTGGTAATTGGAAAGATATTGAAAGCCAAAGGCAAAACGATGGCGACAGCCGAAAGCTGCACAGGTGGTTATATTGCACATTTAATTACCAGCATTGCAGGATCTTCAGCCTATTATAAAGGAACGGTGGTAAGCTATGCCAACGAAGTAAAAGAAAATGTGCTGGGTGTAGGACATGAAACACTGGAATCGGCAGGTGCGGTGAGTGAAGAAACAGTGATCCAAATGGTTCGGGGTGCTGTTAAAGTGCTGAATGTCGATTTTGCACTGGCCACCTCCGGCATTATGGGCCCGGATGGCGGCACAGCAGAAAAACCTGTTGGAACCGTTTGGATAGCAGTGGGAAATAAGGACAAAGTGGAAACCCTGCAACTCAATCTCCGTTTCGACCGGCAACAGAATATTGGTATGACGGCAGCAAATGCCCTGAACTTTCTTCGGAAATTCATACTGGCTAACAGTTGATAGCCTGATTATCATCAAATCATTACCTTTGGCCCGAACGATTGTATTGCTGCCGTCTTCATGAAACCATCGATTGAGAAGAAAGCGCCTTACAATCTAAAATCTTAAATCAAAAACCTTAAATATCAATATGGCTGTTATTGATTTAGTAATGCCAAAACTGGGTGAAAGCATCATGGAAGCCACTGTGCTGAAATGGCATAAGCAACCCGGTGATACCGTGAAGATGGATGAGACCATCCTGGAAATTGCTACTGATAAAGTGGACAGCGAAGTGCCAAGTACAGCTGCTGGTGTGATTGAAGAGATCCTGTTCAATGTGAATGATGTGGTGCCTATCGGGACGGTGATTGCACGGATCAGAACTTCTGTTACGAGTGGAGAACAAGTTACGAGTGATGAGTTACGAGTTACGAGTGAGACCCCGAAAGCACAAGTAGCCGAAAGGGTTCAGGAAGCGGTGGTGGTGGAAAAATCACAACCAGAAACAGTAACCTATAAATCACAAGGCAGTAACGGATCATCCAACCGTTTTTACTCTCCGCTGGTACTGAACATTGCGGCCAGCGAAGGAGTGAGTATGACGGAGCTTGAGAATATTCCTGGTACAGGTAATGAAGGCAGAGTGACGAAGAAAGATATTTTGCAATATGTGGGCCAGAGAAAGTCGGGAACTGGAAGTCGGGAGTCAGGAGTTAGTCGCCAGAACGAAACAATGGTCATTCCGATGGCAAAGGTTGAACAACAACAACCAAACAGTAGCCAATCCGGAGGATCCGGTGGACAGTTAACTACTTACACCGGAAATGTAGAAATAATAGAAATGGACCGGATGCGGAAGCTTATCGCTAATCATATGGTGAGAAGCAAGCATACGAGCCCTCATGTAACCAGTTTTACAGAAGCCGATGTGACCAACCTTGTTCAGTGGAGAGATAAGGTGAAGAAGGATTTTGAGAAAAGAGAAGGTGCAAAGATCACTTTCACCCCGCTGTTCATTGAAGCGATCGTACGTTGCATCAAAAGATTCCCGCTGATCAATTGTTCGCTTGATGGCAACAACATTATCATTAAGAAAGATATCAATATAGGCATGGCTACCGCATTGCCAAGCGGCAACCTGATCGTGCCCGTAATAAAGAATGCCGACCAGTTGAACCTGGTGGGGCTGACCAAACAGGTAAATGCCCTTGCAGATGCGGCCCGTAATGGCAAACTGAAAGCCGATGATACACAAGGCGGCACTTTCACTCTCACTAATGTTGGAACTTTTGGCAGCCTGATGGGAACGCCGATCATCAATCAGCCACAAGTAGCCATATTGGCGGTGGGTGCCATTAAGAAAAGGCCGGTGGTGATTGAAACACCTGCGGGCGACAGCATCGCCATCAGGCACATGATGTACCTGAGCATGAGCTATGATCACCGCATTGTAGATGGAAGTCTCGGAGCTACTTTCTTAACGGCCGTGGCAAAAGAACTGGAAAACTTTAAGGCGGACAGGGAATACTGATCACGGATTTCGTTGATTAAACAGATTAATAG
>JBEBIF010000508.1:0-2347 GCA_040080515.1 Chitinophagaceae bacterium
GAGTGAGGTAATTATTAATTCTTAATTATAAATTTTTAATTGATGTCCCGTCCTGTATCATACAATCTTATACAAAAGCCGCTGGAGACCGATATCAGTATGGTAGAAATGCCTGATGGTCACCAGGGAGAAGGTTTTTTTGCCACTTCACTAAATAAAGTGATCGGTTTGGCGAGAAAGAACTCGATCTGGCCGCTTCCTTTTGCCACTTCTTGTTGCGGTATAGAATTCATGGCAACCATGGGTTCTCACTACGACCTGGCCCGCTTTGGTTCAGAGCGGGTAGGATTTTCACCCCGCCAATGCGATCTGTTGATGGTAATGGGAACTATTGCCAAAAAAATGGGACCGGTTGTAAAGCAGGTCTATCTGCAGATGGCCGAACCCCGCTGGGTGATGGCTGTGGGTGCTTGTGCCAGCAGCGGCGGTATTTTTGATACGTACAGTGTGTTGCAGGGTATCGACCAGGTGGTACCCGTAGATGTGTATGTACCGGGTTGTCCCCCAAGACCGGAAGCAATTATTGATGGTGTGATGCGGGTGCAGGACTTAGTGGGTAAAGAAAGTTTGAGAAGAAGAAATGGAGAGAAATATAAGTTGTTGTTAGAAAGTTACGGAATACAATAAGAAAGCTGCGAGCTACGAGCCATGAGCTACGAGTTCTTTAAGCAATAACCAAAATCAATGTCTCGCAGCTTATAACTCGGGACTCGAAGCTAAAGATGGGGTTGACCAACGAACATATTAAACAAAGACTGATCGAAAAATTTCCTGAGCAGGTGACTGGGTTCGAAGAGCCCTATGGCATGCTCACCTTCGAAGCACCAAAAGAACTGAACCTGAAGGTGCTTAATTTTTTATATGATGATGAAGAGTTGAAGTTCCGTTTCCTGACCACTCTCGGCGGAGTACATTATCCTCATAATAAAGGAAGAGAACTGGCTATTGTTTATCATTTGCACAACATGACAGACAACGTCCGTATCCGGTTCAAAGTTTTTACTGATATTAATCAACCTGATGTTTATACAGCTACCGGCTTATTTTCTGCCGCTAACTGGATGGAAAGGGAGACCTATGATTTTTATGGTTTCAACTTTGTAGGTCACCCGAATTTAAAAAGGATTTTGAATGTGGAGGAAATGGATTATTTCCCGATGCGAAAAGAATTTCCGCTGGAAGACCAGACAAGAGTTGATAAAGATGATGAGATGTTTGGGCGGGGCTAATGTGTAAGTGTGCAAATGTGAAGATGTGAAAATGATACCGGGTTGACACGATAATTTTCACATCTCCACATTTTCAAATTTTCAAATTTTTATGTCAGAACAACATATCAAATTACCGGAAGGCTCGATTGAAAAGACGACCACCACACTGAACCTGGGGCCAACCCACCCGGCGACACATGGTGTGATGCAAAATATCCTCGAACTGGATGGTGAACGAATTGTTTCTACTGAACAAACGATTGGTTATATCCACCGGGCTTTTGAAAAAATAGCTGAACGCCGGCCACTCTACCAGATAACAACGCTGACCGACAGGATGAATTATTGCTCTTCGCCCATCAACAACATGGGCTGGCATATTACCTGTGAAAAATTACTGGGAGTGAAAACGCCGAAGAGAGTTGATTATCTCCGGGTGATCATTATGGAACTGGCGAGAATTTCTGACCATTTAATTTGTAATTCGATTGTAGGGGTGGATGCCGGTGCATACACAGGGTTTTTATATGTGATGCAGTACCGGGAATTGATTTATGAAATATATGAAGAGGTTTGTGGGGCAAGGCTGACAACGAATATGGGCCGCATCGGTGGTTTCGAAAGAAACTTTAATAATATCGCTTTCGAAAAAATAGAAAAATTCCTGGCAGAGTATCCTAAGGTGCTGAAAGAATTTGAAAATCTGTTTCAGCGTAACCGGATTTTTATGGACAGAACAAAAGGAACCGGGGCCATCAGTGCAGACAGGGCATTGAATTATGGTTTTACAGGTCCGAATCTCCGTGCTGCAGGAGTGGACTATGATGTAAGGGTGCATACGCCTTACAGCAGCTATGAAGATTTTGATTTTACAATTCCCGTTGGAACGACAGGTGATAATTATGACCGTTGGCTGGTTCGTGGACAGGAAATGTGGCAAAGCTTAAGCATCATCGAACAGGCATATCGGAAAGTACAGGAGTTTAAAGGAACGGATGCCGATGTGTTTCATGCGGATGCTCCTGAATATTATTTGCCGGAGAAAGAAGACGTATATACTAAAATGGAAGCATTGATTTACCATTTTAAAATTGTGATGGGTGAAACAGAAATTCCAAAAGGCGAAGTGTACCAGG
>JBEBIF010000096.1:0-10516 GCA_040080515.1 Chitinophagaceae bacterium
GGCAATAACAGCAAAGATGATGCAGCCGTGTATGACCTTGGCAATGGCATGGCATTGATCTCCACTACCGATTTCTTTATGCCGATAGTTGATGATGCGTTCGACTTTGGAAGAATTGCAGCCGCCAATTCCATCAGCGATGTGTATGCCATGGGTGGCAAACCACTAATGGCTATTGCTATTCTCGGTTGGCCGGTAGAAAAGCTGCCTGTTGAATTAGCTCAGAAAGTTATCGAAGGCGGAAGGGCTGTTTGTACTGAAGCTGGTATTCCACTTGCTGGTGGTCATAGTATTGATTCGCAAGAGCCGATCTTTGGCTTGGCGGTAACAGGCATTGTGCCGATAGAAAATCTAAAGAAGAACAATACTGCACAGGAGGGTGATCATTTGTTTCTGACCAAGCCGCTTGGCGTTGGCATTTTATCTACCGCACAAAAAAGAGGATTGCTGAAGGAAGAACATTTGCCGGGATTGATTAAACAAATGTCAGCACTGAATAAGATCGGTGAAGAGCTGGGCAAGATAAAAGGTGTGACCGCCATGACGGATGTAACCGGATTCGGATTACTCGGCCATTTAATTGAAATGGCAGAAGGCAGCGGGTTAAGCGCTGAACTTTATTATGATAAGATCCCTGTTGCACCAGGAGTGAAGGAATATATTGCTCAACGCATTTTCCCGGATGCCACCACCCGCAACTGGAATGCTTACAGCGATAAAGTGAAATTTGAAAAGGCCCGCCCGGATGACCCGGTCGGACGGGGGGTGAATGTGATGGAAGCATTTACTTTACTGCCAGACCCCCAGACGAATGGGGGATTGTTGGTGTGTGTGAGGGAAGAGGCCTTAGAAGAATTTCAAACCGCTTTGTTGCAATATGGTTTATCCGAATGTAAAACCCCTGTTGGCCGCATTATCAATAAAGTTGAAAAAACAATTATGGTAAAGCCCTAACCCTCTTTTCCAAAAACACTTCCGCCATCATACACCGCACACTACCACCTTCCACCGCTTCAATAGTTGGTATGGCAATAGGCAACAAAGCAGCATAAGCTTCCAGCATTTCTTTTTGCTCCTTTCTTAATGACTCGTAAGCTGTTTGGCTTAATACCAGAAGTTTTTCCCCTTTATTATTCTTTACCTGCAGCATATTCCCGGCGAAATGATGCATCTGATCACGGGTAATGGAGATGATCGCATGATTGGTTGATTCCAACAGTTGCCGCACCGCTATCAGTTCCCACTCTTCTTCAATAGCTTCTTCGCAGAGAACACAAAAATCCTCGCCCAGCGCCATCATCACATTGGTATGATATACCGGCATCCCGTTCTTATCTGTTGCCAGGAAAACGATCGCCTGGAAACCATTGGCCGCCGCATATTTTTCCAGCACAGCAATACTGGTGCGTTCCGACATGCCAGCATAGATCATTTTATGATCATGATCTATAACCATACTGCCGGTTCCTTCCAGGAATCTTCCTTCAGCTTCGTACTCACTCCAGTCCTGCACATCTGTTACCACAAATTCATCATTAAGTTGTTTGAGTATCTCTTCCCGCTTTTCTGTTCGGCGGTTGGGCGCATACATCGGGTACACAAATACTTTTCCTTCCGGAGAAGTGCTGAGCCAGTTATTCGGAAATAAAGCATCTGGCTTGATTGGTTCGTTGTTGTCTTCGATCACCAGTACATTGATATCATGGCTGCGCAATTCTTGTACCATATTGTCAAACTCTGCTGTTGCTTTTTTCTGCAGCAATTCTTTGCTGATACCGGGATTAGATTGAAAATAATTATTAGCTGCCGTTTCCTCATTGAAACCAAAAGCAGCGGGACGAACCATTAATATGGTAGAAGTAAGGGGCAAGCGGTTAGTATATTTCCAGCCGTATTGTTCTGATATGAGGATTGCAGCTTCCGGATATGATTGACTGTTCCACCAATTTGTACACTTTGCCAGCTAAAATACTGTCTGCTTTTACCTGTTCTGCTCTTATATAAGTATTGTTCAGGAAATGAAATTCAATCGTATCGGGCATGGTTGTTCCAGTTTCAAATTGTGCATCATAGTTGATACTGTCTGTAGTTTCCAGCTTTATCAATTTCGCAGGATGAATTTCTTCCTTATAAGTACAGGGACCGCCCGCCGGAACTTCTTTTTCCTTTTTGCCGTTAGTACAGGCTCCCTGGAAGATCAAGAGCAGCAGAAGGGGCCGAATAAATTTCATGCTGTTATATTAAAGAAGCGAATCAATTTTTTTAGCCAGCTTATGGTCCTTCTCCGTCACCACATCTCCTGCATCATGAGTGCTGAGCCATATCTCCACCCTGTTGTACCCGTTCGTCCACAGCGGATGATGGTCCATCTTCTCTGCTTCCATTGCCACCCTTGTCATAAAGGCAAATGCTTCGCTGAAGTTCTTAAATTGAAACTTGCGGTATAATTTATTGTCTGCTTCTGTCCACATGTGGTTGATTTTGAAATTTTGGAATTGGGAAATTTCGAAATTTCTCTAAAACACTAAGTGTTCTTTATTCTTGATCTTTTCATTAGTTAGCTCTACTACCAGTTGCACACTATTGATGCTGCGTATGGTTTGTATCGTTTCCTGGAGCGATTCGTCACTTACTTCATCGCCTTTCATCAGCCACAGAAAATCCAGGTGCTTGAATTCGGGCAACAGGTATTCGCCGTCAAACTGGTTATTATAAACATAGTGTGATAAAAAGCGGGTGGGCTCATTGTATTCATACACGGAAAAAAAATAGCTCCGTTTTCTCTTGATAAGTTTTATCTCAATATCATTATTCACCCGAAAGTCGAGGCCGATATTCGTATTCAGGTGCCAGCAAAACTGGTAGTCTTTTACCGGCGCCATAATACCGAGCAGCCTTGTGTCGGCAAAGAACTCTTCGGTCAGCTCTTTTGTATCCAATACCAATTTATTGCTGCGTTCTGCCATAAGAAGGTTTCTCCCCTAAGTTACAATTTAGAATTCAACCATCGTCTCCAGCACCTCATTCCCTCTTTTGTATCTAACCTTTACTTTGTCGCCTTTTTTAAGCTTGCCTAATGTCTGCATATAATTTTCCAATGAAGAAGTGTTGTAATCGCCTATTTGCAAAATAATGTCGCCTGCTTTCAACCCTGCCTTTTGAGCTGGTTTGCCTTCTGATACTCCGTCCGCTCGTACACCTGTACCGGCAAAAGTATAATCCGGCATGATGCCCATCGAAACGCTGAACCGGGCCGATGTGGTGGTTTGCGTTTCCCTTGTTTTGGTAAATACTAATTTACTCCTGTTGTTCAGCGATTCTATTAATGACTATATATGCTGAATGATCTTTGCTTCTCCGTAATAATTCACTTTGTCCGCATCATCGGTTGGCTTATGATAGTCTGAGTGCAGGCCGGTAAAATAAAACAACACCGGAATGTCTTTTCTGTAAAAAGAAGTGTGGTCGCTGGGGCCGGTACCGCTGCTGTCTGTTTTAATGATCAAAGTCGGTGCTGTTTTCTTATTATCATTGGGAGAGTCGAAATAATCTTTGTTGATCACCTCCGGCCATACCGGCGAAGTGCCATAGCCGCCAATGGTCAACACTTTTGTGCTGTCATTCAGCCTTCCCACCATATCCATATTGATCATATAGTTTACGGTCTTCAGGTCGATGGTTGGGTTTTCTGTAAAATATTTGGAGCCGAACAAACCCAGCTCTTCTCCCGAAAATGCAATGAACAGGTAATTATTATTGGTGGCTTTTGATGTTTTCAGTTTTCTTGCCAGTTCTATCAATGCTGCGGTGCCGCTGGCATTATCATCGGCACCGTTATGTATGGCAGGTTCATGACTGGTGTTTCTTGAATTGCCATCTTCGCCATAGCCAAGATGATCGTAATGCGCTCCAAGTATAACGGTAGTCGCTGCCTTATTATCAATATACCCGATCACATTGTGCCCGATCCGGTTCATTTCGCTGATACCGGTTCTTAGTTTTATATTGAGTGTGGCTCCATTATCAGTAAAATGTTTTTTTGCAGGCGCCTTTGCTACATACACCACTGGAATACTTAATTGCTCCGACCGGTCTTTTTTATCAAACGCCAGTTTATCATCAATAGCAGAACTGTTGTATAAAATAACAGCCGAAGCGCCTCTGTCCTTTGCTTTTTTAGAATTGGTACGGATATAGTCTGGCAGATCAAAGTGCGGATTACTCTTATTTTCTTCCAGCGTTTCTTTCAGATCGAAAAACCAGGGCATATCTGCTTCCTGTACTGCAATGGCGGGCAATGCTTCTATGCCTGCATCCGGGCTGAAGGGAAAAGGGAAAAAGTCTTTGCCTGTTGCAAGCGTATCCCCGTTTATGATAAATTCTGTTGTACCATCAATCTTTTTACCGTCGTTTACTACAAATGACTGGGGATAGTATTCAATTCCTTTGGGTAGTAGTCCGATTGCCTTGAATTGGCTGGAGATATAATTCATGGCCAGTTCTTCGCCCTGGGTGCCGGTGCGGCGGCCTTCCAGTTTATCATCAGCCAGGTATTGAATATGGGCTTTGAGATTGTCTAACGTTTGTGAATCTGTCTTTGCCGTATGCTTTGAAGAAGAACAGGCGGTAAGCAGCAAGGCCGGAAGCATTGCCTTTAAAAATCGGGATACCATATTTAGTCGGTTAATGTGAAGCAAAGGTATTAGAGTAGCCAGACCTGCCCGATTATTTATTGTAAAATTTTGTATTGTAGTTATACAACACTTCCTATGTCATGCCGGAGACACACTGCCAACTACGGAAAGAGACCAGACCGAATGAACAAAACCCGGTAACTTTTCCGCATCCGGTAGGCTAAAAATCGTAATTCGTAAGGTGGATTGGTCCTCTCATTCTACTTTTGCGACACTTGCCGGTGCGGGAGGTTTGATTTTGCTTTATTGAAAAGAAAGAAACTACATATTGCCTTAGTGGGTAATCCCAACAGCGGTAAAACGTCCTTGTTTAACAGCCTGACAGGGCTCAACCAGCAGGTAGGCAATTTTCCGGGAGTAACTGTTGATAAAAAAACGGGTTCTACTTCTTTGTCCCCAACCCTTTCGGTAGAAATTATTGACCTGCCGGGCAGCTACAGTCTGTACCCCAAACGGCTGGATGAATGGGTAAGCTATAAAGTACTGCTGAACCAGGACCCCGACATTAAAGCGGATGTGATAGTGGTGGTGGCTGATGCCAGCAACTTGAAAAGAAACCTGCTTTTTTGCACCCAGATCATCGATCTGAAAGTACCGGTAGTGATTGCGCTAACGATGATGGACCTGGCCAACCGCAAAGGGATCAAAATTGATATCCCGGCATTGGAAAGAGAATTGGGCGTGCCGGTGGTGGCGGTCAATCCGAGAAAGAACAAAGGGATTCCCCAACTGAAAAAAGCTATTGAGCAAACGGCGCAGCAATTATACCAGGCACCGGTAAGAGATTTTATTGATAATAAAGCATTGGCCGAAGCCTCTATTGAAGAGGTGAAACAACAGTTTCCGCAGCTGAGCGACTATGCAGCCATTCATTACCTGATCAATCATGAGTCTTTTGCATTGGATAAGCCCCTGCAGGAGGCCATTGAGAATATTGAAATAAAAAACAAATTCAACCCGACCAAAACGCAGGCCGAAGAGATATTGCAGCGCTATGGCCGCATCCGGCAGGTGATGCAAACGGCGGTGTCGGAACCGGACCCCTTGCAAAAAACACTGTTTACGGAAAAACTGGACAACCTGCTGCTGCACCGGGTATGGGGTTATATTATTTTGCTGGGCGTTTTGTTCTTATTGTTTCAAAGTGTGTTTTGGCTGGCACAATTTCCGATGGATTGGATTGAACTGGGTTTTGCCAAGTTCAGCCAGGGCCTTTCAGCTTCTCTGCCCGACAATCGCTGGACTGACCTATTAATAAATGGTGTCATCGCCGGACTTACCGGTATTCTCATGTTTGTGCCACAGATAATGATCTTGTTTGGGCTGATCACCCTGCTGGAAGATTCCGGCTATATGGCCCGCATCAGTTTTTTATCCGACAGGATGATGCGCAGCGTGGGGCTGAATGGTAAAAGTGTGATGCCGATGATCAGTGGTTTTGCTTGTGCCGTACCGGCCATTATGAGTGCAAGGAATATTGAGAACCGGAAAGAACGGTTGCTGACGATATTGATAACCCCGCTGATGAGCTGTTCGGCAAGACTACCGGTTTACACGATTTTAATTGGTTTGGTAATTCCAAAAACCTACCTGCTTGGTTTTCTCGGCGTGCAGGGATTGGTGATGATGGGGTTGTACCTCCTTGGTTTGGTGATGGCGCTGATCGTTTCTTATGTGGCCAAATGGTTCATTAAGATCAATGAGAAAAGTTTTTTTATTTTAGAATTGCCCACCTACCGTTCTCCCCGCTGGAATAATGTGTTGCCGACGATGATCAACAAGGCCCGGATCTTTGTGTTTGATGCCGGTAAAGTAATTATGATAATCAGTTTGGTTCTATGGGGGTTATCTTCCTTTGGGCCGGGCAATACTATGCAAAACATATCTCACCGGTATGAGCAATTAAAAGCGCAACCCGGCGCTGATACAACACAACTTAGCCGTGAATTTCAAACCGCCAAGCTGGAGGCTTCTTATGCGGGCATTATGGGCAAAAGTATTGAGCCGGTGATCACTCCGCTGGGTTACGATTGGAAGGTGGGTATTGCCCTCATCACTTCCTTTGCTGCCAGGGAGGTTTTTGTTGGCACCATGGCCACCCTCTACAGTGTGGGTGATGATGATAAAGGAAGTTTACTGTTGAAAGAAAAAATGAAAGCGGCCGTGCGGCCGGATGGCAAACCGGTTTTTAATTTAGCCTCCGGTTTGTCGCTGATGATCTTTTATGTATTTGCCATGCAATGTATGAGCACACTGGCGGTGGTAAAAAGAGAGACCAAAAGCTGGAAGTGGCCCATCATACAGTTGTTGTATATGACCGGGCTGGCATATGTGATGAGCTGGGTGGTGTACCAGCTGTTTAAATAATATTCTCTATTTCGGCTCAAAATACTCCCATAGTATCTTCGATAGTTTTCTCGCCATAGCCCACGCTTCATTTTCATAAGCCCAGCTTACATCTTTATTGTTTTTGGTAAAAATGCAAAACACATACGGGTTATGTGGTGCATTTACGATCATCGCTTCACTCCGGGAGGCATTCACACATCCGTTCTTGCTAAAAACCTCAATAGTGGGTGGTATCACTGAAATGGCTTCTTGTTCATCCCAATAGTTTCTGCCCAGGCAGCGCATCATTCTTTCGCAGGCGGTAGCAGAGAAAACTTCGTTGCGATAGATCTTTTCAAACAGCATTCCCATTTCCGCAGGAGTGGTTTGGCCCCAGCCATATTGTGTTCTGTTATTTTCTCTTCCGGGTGTTCTTGAGTTGACTCTTGTGTTTTTCAATCCAAGCTCTGCCATTATTTCATTGATACGGGTACCTGTACCGGCAATGCTTTGCAGCCACAGGCTGGCCGTATTGTCGCTTGTGGTCAGCATCAGCATGATCACTTTTTTCAACACTATTTTTTCATTGGTTTTAAATGATCCTAAAATATCGGACCCTTCATACAGCAACGAATCTTTGTAGGTCAAAGAGGAGTCATACTTCAGTTCTCCTTTATTTATTTTATCCATAATGCCCACCAGTATCGGCACTTTTACAATACTGGCTGTTGGGAAAATGGTATCTGCGTTTATAGAAACGACTTTGCCGGTCCGCAGGTTTTTTACATAAATACCAATATCGCCGTTAAAGCCTCTGATAGCTTCTTGTAGTGTTGCCTGTAGTTTTTTATCGGTCTTTTGTGCTGCCGCAAAAAGAGGAAGGGTAAGCAAGGTGGCAAAAATTATCTTTTTCATGTTGTGTAGTTGGTTGGCCACAGATTACACGGATTAACACAGATGAATACATTTTAGCCACGAATTGCACTAATAGGTAAAACTCTTTTACCGGAGACAATCAATTTGTATTCATTCGTGTTATTAGTGCAATTCGTGGCAACACAAAAGCTGCGCAGCAGCCAATCTGTGATAATCCGTGTAATCCGTGGCTAAAAATCATTTCATATTCATATAATCAATCACCAAATCACAAAAGGCTTTAATCCCTGTTTTCATACCGCTGTCATCCACATAAAAATCAGGCGTATGGTGAGGCGGCGCCGTTTTAGGGTCTTTTCCTTTTGGCATACCCCCGAGATAAAAAAAGAAGGCCGGGGCTTTTGTTCCGTAGTACGAGAAATCTTCAGCACCCGTCACCCATGCTCTTTCCGTTACATTCTCTGCACCGGCTGCAGATTGCAACGAGGGGATCATTTTCTTTACCAACTCCGGAGTATTATAGGTTACCAATGTTTTTGTATCAATAGTTACTTCTGCCGTTGCTCCGGAGGCTTCTGCTATTTTAGTAGCCGTCAATTTTATTCTTTCATGCACTTCCTGTTGCATATTGTTATCCAATGTCCGTATCGTTCCATCCATCACACATTCTTCGGGAATGATATTGTTTCGTACACCGGCATGGATCTTTCCAACAGTTATAACCACCGGAGCTTTGGTCAATTCAGACTGGCGGCTGACTATATTTTGCAGCCCTTCAATTATTTGTGCAGAGATCTGTACCGGGTCAATTCCTTTCCAGGGCTGCGAGCCATGGCTTCCTTTTCCTTTCACCACAATATGAAACCAGTCTGAAGACGCCATAAAGGCGCCCGGTTTATACTGGATCTTGCCCACTTCAATATCTGATTCTATGTGCAGGCCGAATATGGCATCTACTTTCGGGTTGTCCATCACTCCTTCTTTTATCATTAACGGCGCCCCGCCTTCTTCCCCTTCCGGCGGGCCTTCCTCTGCGGGCTGAAAAATAAATTTCACTGTGCCTTTCAGTTCGCTTTTCATTCCGGCGAGTATTTCCGCCACACTCATCAGCATGGCCACATGTGTGTCATGTCCGCAGGCGTGCATCACTCCCACATCCTGGCCATTGTAAGTAGCTTTTTGTTTGGAAGCAAATGGAATGTTCACTCTTTCTACTAATGGCAGTGCATCAATATCTGCTCTCAGGGCAATACAGGGTCCCGGTTTGCCTCCTCTCAAAATACCAACGACACCTGTTTTGGCCACTCCTTCCTTTACTTCAATACCCAGTTTTCTTAAATGCGCTGCAATGATCCTTGCGGTTCTTGTTTCCCGGTTGCCCAATTCGGGGTATTCATGAATGTCCCTTCTCCAGGCAATACATTTCGATTCGATCTTATCCGCTGCTGCTGCCGCTTTTTCTTTTAATTTTAATATGTCTGTTTGTGCTGAAAGCTGAAAGGAGCATATCATCAGCATAGTAACCAGGAGCCTGCTTTTCATGTCTGATATTTTCAATGAATTTACAGTAAATGCTCTTTTTATGGCCCGTCATTTCCTGCTTACCTGATTTTATTTATATTTAAACCCATGCTGCTTCGCCACGTTCCATTTTTAAAGGCTGTTTTTTTACACAGTATCACCGCTTTTGGCGGACCGCAGGCGCATCTCGGCATGATGATGAAGACATTTGTGCATCGCAGACCCTATGTAACCGAACAGGAGCTGATGGAATATAATGCCTTTTGCCAATTGCTGCCCGGAGCATCATCTACTCAAACGCTTACGCTGATCGGCTATAAAAGAGGTGGTGTTCCATTAGCGGTTCTTACTTTACTCATCTGGATACTCCCCGCCTGCATATTGATGGGGGCCTTGTCTTTTTTATTGCCCTATATTGATAAAAGAGAGTTGGGTACCGATATTTTTAAGTTCATTGCTCCAATGGCAGCAGGGTTTCTTGCCTATGCGGCTTTTATCGCTTTTCCGCTGGCTATTAAAAATACCATCACCTGGATCATTATGATCGTTGGCGCTGCCGCCACCTATTTTTTGTTTGGTCAGCCCTGGGTCATTCCGGCATTGATAATTGCAGGAGGTGTTGCCACCAATATCAGCCGGAAACGTATTCCTCAAACAGAACAAAAGCCAAGTAAGATCAAGTGGTGGAACTTTTGGTTATTTGGGATCATTTTTATTACTGCTGGCTTTATAAGTGAACGGGCCAGAATTGATGAGTGGCCGAACAGAAAGCCAATCAATCTTTTTGAAAATACCTACAGGATGGGCAGCCTGGTATTTGGTGGCGGGCAGGTATTGATTCCGATGATGTATGAACAATGGGGCGTAAGGCCGGTGGCACTGAGAATAAAGAAGCCGGGAGAAGATGTGGATGTGGTTCAAATTGATGAAGAAAAATTGTTGACCGGTATGGGAATCGTAAGAGCTATGCCAGGTCCTGTTTTTTCTATTGCCTCTTTCACCGGAGGGATGGCATTAAAAGACATGGGAACTGAAATGCAGGTAATGGGTTGCCTGGTAGGGATGATCGCTATTTTTCTTCCCAGTGCTTTATTGGT
>JBEBIF010000509.1:0-2336 GCA_040080515.1 Chitinophagaceae bacterium
CATCAGCCTTGACCTGATTGAGCATGGCATATTGCGAAGGAGTAAGGCTAAATTATCACTCGGTTATTTCAATAAACTATTCAAGTCACGTTTTGAAAAAAAATTCAGGGTTGAAAAATTGGATTACCGGGTGCATTTTGCATTGAACTGCGGGGCAAAAAGTTGTCCGCCAATTGCGTTTTACAAACCGGAGCAAATTGATAAGCAATTAGACCTGGCAACTAAAGTGTATCTGAAGAATGAAGTGCTGTTTAATGGGAAAGACCTTACTGTGGAAGTTCCAGCCATATTGAGTTGGTTCCGTGCAGATTTTGGTGGAAAAAGGGGGATCACCCGGTTATTGCGGCAGCAACAACTTATTCCGGATAGCACAACTCCAGCCATCCGCTGGAAAGAATATGATTGGGCAATTGCATCCAATGTATTTGAATAAAAGCTTCAATCAGTATATTCGCAGATATGGCAGCGTCATTATCAAACGAACAACTGGTAGCAGCGGCAACAAAGTTTGGTACACCGCTGTATGTGTATCACGCAGAAAAGATCAGTGAGCAGTATGAAAAACTGACAACAGCATTTTCTATACTGGATACTACATTTTTCTACGCCTGCAAAGCGCTTACGAATATTAATATCCTGAAGTACATCAGATCAACCGGCTGCAATGTGGATTGCAGTTCCATCAACGAAGTAAAACTGGCGCTGCATGCAGGGTTTGAACCAGGCAGGATACTTTATACATCGAATGGAATAAGCTTTGATGAAATTGAAGAAGCTGTGGCGGCCGGGGTGCATATCAATATTGATAGCTTATCCAACCTTGAAAAATTTGGTAAAAAGTATGGTCATACTTACCCCGTGGGTATCCGGATAAGGCCCAACATCATGGCGGGTGGTAACCTGAAAATATCTACCGGGCATGATGCCAGTAAATTTGGCATACCGGCAGATCAGCTGGGCCGGATTGAAGAGGTGGTAAAAGCAAATAACATTTTCATCCGCACACTTCATATTCATACCGGCAGCGATATTAAGGATGCAGCAGTTTTTGTAAAAGGAATGGAGGTTTTGTTTGAACTGATCCCGCATTTTCCAGAACTGGAAGTGATCGATCTGGGCGGCGGATTTAAAGTACCGTATCAACCCGGCGAGGAAGCAACTGATGTAAACTTGCTGGCAGAAAAAATAAAAGAAACGTTTGATGCTCATCCGCTGACCGATAAACCCGGAAGAACCGGGACAAGTAAAAAATTTCAGCTATGGTTTGAGCCGGGAAAATTCCTGGTAAGTGAATGCGGGTACTTACTGACGCAGGTAACCGTTTTAAAAGATACCGGCACTATAGAATTTGCGGCAGTGAACAGCGGACTGAATCATTTGATACGGCCAATGATGTATGATGCGTATCACGAGATAGAAAACATATCAAATCCGGCTGGCCAGGAAAAAATATATACCATAACAGGGAATATTTGCGAGACCGACACGTTTGCCACCAGCCGCCCTGTCCGTGAAATAAGAGAAGGAGATATATTGGCTTTTCATAACGCAGGTGCTTATGGGTTTGAAATGGCGTCGAACTATAATTCAAGGTTTAAGCCTGCAGAAGTATTATTCAGAGAAGGTATTGCACAATTGATCCGCAAAAGGGATGATATGGATGACCTGCTGAAAAACCAGGTTGTTATTTAATTAAAAACTGTTACAACACTGGCTTCACGGTAATGAGGGTGCTGGTTTTAGATGTTACAGGCAAAGTGCCAAATGCCGCCTCCGTATTTCCATTTGAATCTGTATTGATCACTTTTTCCCGCATGATACCGGTGGTACGGTCTAAAATTATTTTCCCCGAAGATTTATTGTTAAGTGTAGTGATCGTTTCGCTGCCCATCATTTCTGCTTTGGTAACCGTTACCGATTTTGCAGCAAAATCAACTACGATCACAGAATCATTGACCTCTGTAATGGCATAAGCCGTTTCAAATTTCCCGGATGTATTTTGATAAGTTTCCGTCCAGGCATCCCCTTTTTCAACAGGTTTACCAGGCGGCAGTACCTGGAAAAAACTGGCTTTCCCTTTTTGTGGTGGTTGCACCAGTTCTGTCAGCTCCTTTATCATACTGGTGATGATCGCCATTCGGTTATCCGCCTGTGTCAGCTCTGCTTTTTCCGGAACAGCCATCAGGGCAGTGCCATTCGAATCAATGATCAGGTCATACTTTTTTTCCAGCAGTTCCTTTACCGGCTTTCCAAAGGAACCATTGAGGTCTTTTTCGATTGCGGAATTAAAATTCATTTTTTGCCCCATTCCGTCAAAAGAAAAGCTGATCACATTC
>JBEBIF010000510.1:0-2333 GCA_040080515.1 Chitinophagaceae bacterium
AACAACTCTTTGCAGGCGGCAATATTGCCTCCTGCAATGGACAGTTCCGGTTGCGTGATAAAGATATTAACCCACTACGCAAATTCAGTTACAGCACATATTTCCGCATTCGCAAATTGTTGAGAAAAGACAATCATGGTTACCTGGTGCTGGATAAAAACAAGGTACGGCAGCAGAGTGGTCACACATGGGTGAAGAAATATTATCAATCATTAAAAACAAAACAGTAATGAAAATCTATGTAGCAAGTAGCTGGCGAAATAAGCATCAGCCGGAAATAGTACAAAAATTAAGGGATGCGGGTCATGAAGTATATGACTTTAGAAACCCTTCAGAAACAGATAAAGGTTTTGCCTGGTCAGATATTGATCCCAACTGGAAGGAATGGACAAATGAACAATATCGTAAAGCCTTAAACCACCCGGTAGCCGTAAAAGGATTCTTCAATGACTTTAGTGGTATGCAATGGGCAGATGCATGTGTGATGGTGATGCCATGCGGAAGATCAGCGCATACAGAAGCCGGATGGATGCAGGGAGCAGGAAAGCCAACAATCATTCTGCAACAAAAAGAAGCCGAACCGGAATTGATGTATAAAATATACGAGGCTGTTTATGACAACATCATTGATGTGGTTGAACATCTTACAATGTTACAAATAGCATTGGAAGAGGAAAGAGTAGTATAAAAAATATTATGCTGACCCTATTTAATAACATAACTGAAAAGCTGACCGATTTTGAGAAAGAAAAATTGGTGCCGATGCTGCTGGAGGTTTTGAAGGATACACATGAGAACCGGCGAATAACCGGAGGCAGGTTAAGCAGCTGGTACAAGATGGCCGGGTATAGTTCTGTATCGGACATCCGCATCCGTAAAATGGTAAACTATACACGGCAAATGAACTTATGCAGCCCTGCAATACTTATCGGCTCTTCCAGTGGTTATTTTATTACAACAATGCTGACCGTAGTGGATATGCAGATTGAAAGCCTGGAAGGAAGGGTGGATAGCCAGCAGGCGGTGATAGATGCGCTGAAAGCACAACGAGAAAATTTAAAACGATTGCAATGATAACAGAAGATGGATATAGCAAAGACCCAAACATTATTCCTGAAGGGATTGCTGTAACATTTGGCAAGGACATGATTAACGAGCAGGGTGGCCTTAAAACATTCCTTGCAGGATTTACATGGGATATGCAACAAGAAGGCGGCTACTGGATGCACAAAATGAAAAACCGTCCGCAATATGATATAGCCATTGTTTATATAATCATAGCAAACCGGTTGGCGTATAAATGTTTTTATGGAGATCACCATAAGTTTAATACACCTGGTTACTCAGCTGACGGAGTACAGAAATTAATTGATTGGCCGGGAATAATATTAGCAGGGCCGCTGACAAAATGCCCGTTTAAAAGAACATTGAAGGGGTTTCAGGGATTCAGATATACAACAAAATTATTTTAATTGTATGAGACGATTTCTTATTACATCACCAGCATACACCGGCGAAGCCGAGATCATCTATGATGAAACGGGCAGGCTTATCCGCATGGATGTGATGAAAACAAATATGAATGCGGAATTGGTGAACCGGTTCAAGGCTAAAGTGGCTGCGCAGGTGGATGCCCTGGCCGATAGTTTTAAGGATACAAAAGCAGTGATCATAGAATCTGATTTTGAAGTGAGCCTGGATGATTTTAAAAGGGAATATCCGTACAGCCGGAATTATCACCTGCTGCCAAAGCGATGGGAGAAAATGAGCAAGACAGACCAGGTGGAAGCATACTTCGCAGCGATTGAATACCGGAAGTATTGCAAACGTAATGATTGGGTGAACCCTAAGATAGCAGATGGCTGGCTGGCAAATAAAGAGTATAAAAATGATTGGAGGAAAATGTGACCTCGGCCCTCACCCCGGCCCTCTCCACGGAGTGGAGAGGGAGAAGTGAAACCTGATAATTTGAAACGATGAGTTTTTTCAGTACGACATACAAAGGATTTACTATTACCCAGGTTGGCGACAGGTATCGCATCAGCAGTATGCCCTATGTTGATTTTCTTACGCTGCAAGCAGTTAAAAATTATATTGATAAACTACAAAGCATTAAACGATGAGGGACATTACTAAAAACCAGATAGCGGGCATACAAACTGCCATCCGTGCTAAAGGATTGCAGGAGCAAAAGATTGCCCTGGTGCAACAATACACGAATGACCGCACCTGTAGCGTTGCCCGTATGTATTTTGAAGAGGCGCATGAGTTGTTGAAGATGCTAAACCTCAGTCCCGGCCCCTCACCCCGGCCCTCTCCATTACATGGAGAAG
>JBEBIF010000511.1:0-2323 GCA_040080515.1 Chitinophagaceae bacterium
CACAAATCCCAGCCGTGTGTCCAATCCCTGCGTAAAGAACATTTAGTCACCAAAAAGTAAATCAAAATGAGGAAGTTTTACACTTTTCTCGCCGGGCTTTTTATTAGCCTGGCCGGAACGAACATCTCGGCCCAAAACGTTACCCCCGACATTGCAAATTTCACTTTTGCAGTAAATGCCCCGAACAATGATGTAGTCTTTACCAATACCTCGGCTATCGGGGCAGCACCCGGTGATCGCCGTGCTTTCTGGAGTTTTGGTGATGGCAGCGGTCAATTGACCCCACCTTTACTGGGAACACAACATCATTATCAACTGGCAGGAACCTACACCGTTTGCCTGAAAATTTTCAGGTACGGCCCCAATTTAAATGATTCGGTTCTGTCAGCGCAGGTTTGTAAAACAGTAGTAATTGAAACAATCTGCAGAGCCAATTTTGAATCCCCCGCCGCTACTCCCACACTGCTTGGCAGATATTATATTGCACAACCATGGCACAATCAAAATAAAAAGCCGGTACAGATTTGCTGGACATTTGGTGATGGCAGAGATACCTGCATTCAATATCCGGTAAACTATACCGGCGTCTATGGAGTATACCATGTATATGCTCAACCCGGCAACTACAATGTCTGTGTAAACATTCTCTATGATGGGGGTTGCCAGGCACAAAGTTGCCACACGGTACAGGTAAGTGAACCTGATAACTGTCGGGCAAACTTCGAAAGATTGCCAATAACCACAAGTGCCAATCCCCTGAATGCAATTTTTAAAGCATTGCCCTGGCATAATAATGATAAGAAGCCTGTAAGAATATGCTGGACATTTGGTGATGGCAGAGATACTTGTATTCAGTATACCAATACCTTCCCCGGTCCATATGTTGTTAACCATACTTATGCCAATGCCGGATTATATGAAGTATGTGTGAAGATCCTCTATCAGGGTGGATGCGAAGCAAGAAAATGTGATAACATACTTATAGGCAGACCGGATAGTTGCCGTGCAAATTTTGTGAGATTGCCTGTTAGTCCTACTGCCAATCCGTTAACCGTCGTTTACAAAGCACTGCCAGGGCATAACAATAATAAAAAGCCTGTCCGTATCTGCTGGAAATTTGGTGATGGCAGAGATACCTGTATTACCTACCTCAATATTTACAATGGCCAATATACTGTTCCTCATACTTACAATTATCCCGGATTATATGAAGTATGTGTAAACATTTTGTATTTCGGTGGATGTGAAGCAAGGAAGTGTGAGCCTATACAAGTAGGAAGACCTGATACCTGTCGTGCCGATTTCGAAAGGATCCCGGTTCTCGCACCCAATAATACTTTGTTGTCTTATTTCAAAGCATTACCCGGACATAATAATAACCGGAAACCGGCAAGGATATGCTGGCAGTTTGGTGACGGCAGAGATACCTGTATCAACTATCCTGAAAACTATACCGGTCAATATGCTGTTGGTCATCTCTATAATAATCCCGGGCAATATGAAGTATGTGTAAAGATCCAATACTATGGTGGTTGTGAAGCAAGAAAATGTAAGCCGATACAAATTATTCAACCTGATATTTGCCGTGCTGATTTTGAAAGGATTCCGATTCTTACTACCAACGATCCTTTACGTACTTATTTCAAAGCATTACCAGGACATAATAACAACAAAAAACCTGCAAGAATCTGCTGGACATTTGGTGATGGTACCGATACTTGTATTACTTATTCTGAAAATTATACTGGTCAATATGCTGTTGGTCATAATTATGATCATCCAGGTCAATACGAAGTATGTGTGAAGATTTTGTATTATGGTGGTTGTGAAGCAAGAAAATGCAAGCCAATCGTTATACCTCCTCCACAGGTTAATTGTACTGTACGATTATTTGAAATCACTCCATCCATTACCAGTTTGGTCCGTGGATTCATGGCCGTTCCTCATACGGAACCAACCAGAAGGCCTGAACGCATCTGTTGGTATTTTGGAGACGGAGAAGATACTTGTATCATGATAGACCCGCAACAACCATTGCCCAATTTATTTATCCGTCATACTTATCCTGCACCCGGTGTGTACAGGGCTTGTGTAAAAATTCGCTTCCAGGGTGGTTGTATGGCTGAAGATTGTCGTGAAGTAGTGATTCGTCCCGCAAGCAATGTGTGTGGTGGATATATGACAGATTCACTTATCGCCCCACGAACATTTAAGTTCAAAGGATTCAGCATCCATAATCCAAATGATGAGGTTGTATATTATCGATGGACATTTGGTGATGGCAGCAGTGCCCTTGGCCGTGAAGTAACGCATACCTATAATC
>JBEBIF010000512.1:0-2322 GCA_040080515.1 Chitinophagaceae bacterium
AGTTAATTGTATTTGGCTAAGAGGTTAAAGGAGAAAATGAGATAAGGAGAAAGAGCTTTAATTTACCGGGTTTCCCTCTTTTCCTCCTTCACTCCTTTTTTCTCTTAGTTAATTGTATTTGGCTAAGAGGTTAAAAGAGAAAATGAGATAAGGAGAAAGAGCTTTAATTTAACGGGTTTCCCTCTTTTCCTCCTTCACTCCTTTATCCTCTTAGTTAATTGTATTTGGCTAAGAGGTTAAAAGAGAAAATGAGATAAGGAGAAAGAGCTTTACACTATAAGTTTTCCTCTTTTCCTCCTTTACTCTTTTCTTCTCTTAGTTCAATAACGTAAATTTAGGGCAAAATATTGATAATGACTTCTACTGTAGTATATAACGGCGGTCTCCGCACTACCTGTACCCACCTGAAAAGCGGCGATCATTTTGAGACCGATGCCCCCACCGATAATAATGGAAAAGGGGAACGGTTCTCTCCCACCGACCTGATGGCAACAAGCCTGGGCACATGTATGATCACCGTAATGGGTATCAAAGCCCGGACGATGGGTTTCGACCTGACCGGTGTTAAAATAGAAGTGTTAAAGATCATGAAGGCAGACCCGAGACGGGTAGGCGGTATTGAACTCACTTTTCATATCCCGGATGCCCTGAAAGATATTGATGAAAAAACAAAGGCCATCCTCCGGCATACCGGCGACACCTGCCCGGTAATGAAAAGCATTCACCCGGATATAGAAGTGAAAGTGGATTGGGGTAAGTGGGGTTAAAACCCCTGTCCCCTAAAGGGAGACTTAGGTCAATGTTTCATTTACTTTTTTTAAATTTCTTACAGGAGTTTGCTTAGTCATTTTATTATCAGCTTCAGTTTTTCATGGCATCTTCGTTGCGTCGCACACTTGTACGTCCCGTTTTTCATGGCATCTATTGCACCAGCCCCGGCCTCAGCCCTACCTTGTATCCACAAAGAATAGAGTCAGAATTGCGAAGCAATACTCTTTCTCTCTTTATTCTCCGGGCGAGACCTTTGTATCCGGCTGTTGTAGTATCAGTAGGATCCTTTGGACAATCATCTTCGCCCCGTCCGTTATTCAACACTACTCGTCAGGGCGCAACACGGTACCGAACAAAGCGCCAGACGAATAATACAATTCAAATGTTCATGATTTCAGTATCGCATTCCCCACCCCGCATTCCAAACATCGTTTCTTACTGCAATACTCATTCTTCAGCTCGATCAACCCCTGGCTATCAAATGCACTTTTATTCTCAATACCCAGCAGCTGAAATCCTTTAGTAATGGTATTAGCTTCAGCCGCCACCTGTTCCAGCCATTGCAACGCCTTTTCCTTGTATTGATCTTCTTTATGATAATTGCCATAAGCAAATAATACCGGCGCCATTGTATTGATGATGATATTATCAACCATCGCCGTACCCAGCTTTTTCTTTTTGAATGCCGAGGGTTCATCAAACGTATAATGGTAATGCCAATAGTCGTTGGCCGTTACGTCAAACCAGTTTTTAACATCTTTTAAAGAACCGGCTTCTTTAATTTTAGCAAACAAATGCGCTGAATCATGGATAAGCATCGCCAGCTGGGCCAGCCGGATAGTGGGAAAGTTTCCGGGCCGCATCCGGAGAAAGAAAACCGAACCGGAAACTGGTTTGAGGCCATACTTATGTTTCTGGAATTGATATTCTTTCTGTAGCATCACCGGGTAATCTTCTGTAAAATCTTCGTTGAGCAAACCCGCCTGCCCCAGCAGCAACGCTTCCAGCTGGTGAATCTGCGTTTTATTTTTTGCCAGCACCTTCAACGGGATGGACCTTGCTATTGCCTCAAAACTTTCTGCATTTACTTTTATTCCAAAGTTGCGGGCCAGCAGCCACCAGAATGTTTCTTCCCAATGGTAGTTATTTTGTTTAAGGTATGTTTCCACCTGCTCCGACTTTCTCAGCAACCGTTCCACGAGCAGCCGGTCTTTCCAGCTTTTCCAGGTAATGTCACGCACCATATGAATGTTTTTTTCACAGGGGATAAAAGAACCGGCTTGCAGGAGTTCTTCATATCGTTGCAATAGTATCTTAGATACCCGGCCCTGCAGTTCCAGTACCGGCAGCTCATTGCTGGTACCATCATCATTCCACACCACATGCAGCACCACCGTATTGTAGTTGCGGTCATGCTGATGATTATGCCTGTTCCAGTCAGATGTTTTGATATGTAACTCCACCGTTCCTGCCCAGGTGGTGGTACCGATCTTAATTTTGGCATTGGAAAAATCAGGGCCCTGGTTAGTATTGTATTGCCCTGTATAAAGT
>JBEBIF010000513.1:0-2321 GCA_040080515.1 Chitinophagaceae bacterium
GTTCGAACCTCCGTCCGCCATCCGGCGGATATGAGCCCAATCCCGGACAATCCGGGACTGCTCTACTTCGCGATGTTATTTTGTTCTTACGAATTTCTTCTTTGTGGCGAAGTGGAGGATCGAAATCTTACTCTTTGGTTATGAGCCCAATCCCGGACAATCCGGGACTGCTCTACTTCGCGATGTTGAGGCGCAAAGGTAATCTTATATTGCATACGCACCAAAGAAAAAGCGTCCCGGGTTACCAGGACGCTACTGCTTAATTACTTCTCTCCAGGATCACCCTCTTGAAACACTGCTGGAGCCGCTGCTCTTTATATCCCGGATCATTCCAGGTCCCTTATACTTTACATCGCTGGCACCACTGGCCTGTGCTGATAACTCCTTGTTTACGGTAATTCTGATATCACTGGCACCGCTGGCCCTTGCATCACAGATGTCTGTAACCAGGTCAAACCCCTTAAAATCACTGGCACCACTAACTTCTACTGATAGCTGTGTGGCAGTACCAGTAACTGTCATATCCGATGCCCCGCTAAGGTCAACTGAAAGCTTATTTACTTCCAGTTTTCCTTTTACATCACTGGCACCCGATTGGCTGATAGAAAGCACATCTGCTTTAATAACTCCGGTGATATACACATCGCAGGCGCCGCTTACAGATAGTTTGTCGATCTGCTTAAAAGAAATATAGGCCTTCAGCTTTTTGTTTCCCCCACTCCATTTCCAGCCCTTTTCAAGACCAATATATAAAATACCGTCCTTCACTTCCACTGTTATCATATCCCGGTCTTTGATGCTGGCCGCACTTACTGCCACGGCTTCTTCACTACTCTGGTTGAGGTACACATCAAAAGCATTGGAAACACTGATACCATGATAGCCTTTCGCTTCCTTCACCACCGCATTAGGATCGTTTATCTGCGAAAACCCTGCTATCGAAAAAAAGAGTGCCGCCATTAAAAATTGTATACGCTTCATCATATTTAAATTTATGGAAAAAATTACTTGCTTGTTTTCTTAATACTGGAAGATCCGCTCGATTTCATTTCTTTAACGGAAGCATCCCCTTTATAATGAACATCGCTGCCACCACTGGCCTCTGCCAGCAATTCCTTAGTTACTGTAATCTGAATATCGCTGCCGCCACTGGCATGCACGTTGCAAAATTCTGTAGCCAGTTCATAGCCTATAAGATCACTGCCACCACTGGCCTCAATAGCCAGTTTGGCAGCCGCACCGGATATCTTCACATCGCTGCCGCCGCTGGCGTCCACTTTCATATCATTTACCTGCACCTTACCTTCAAAATCCGAACCACCGGATACATTAAGGGTCAGTACATCAGACTTAATAGAGCCTTCCACCAGCACATCAGAGCCACCACTTGCTTCCAGCAGGTCTAATCTCTTAAATGACACATAGGCTTTCAGTTTCCGGCTTTTCCATTCCACATCTATCTTCTTATCCGACTCATACCAGATCTTTAATACGCCATTCTTCACTTCTGTTTTGATTCGGTCCCTGAATTTGGCCTCATTCGCACTAACCGCTACTGATTCTTCTCCCTGGGAGATATACAGGTCTATTCCTCCGGAAACTTCAACGCCATGAAAATTGGTAACGCTTCTTTTTTCTGCATTAGCATCATTGATAACTTTCTGTGCAAAAAGTGTTATCCCAGAAAAAAGCAACAGCGCCACTATTGAATATATCTTTTTCATAAATAAAATGGTATTTGGTTTTTAAATTTTTGATACGCTTCCGCCGGTATTGGTTTTTATTTCCCTAATTCCAGCATCTCCCTTGTATTTTACAAACCCGCCGGTATTGGCTTTTACGTTCAGCTCTTTTTCAACTGTTATATATACCCCTGCCCCGGTGCTTGTAGTAACACTACATACACTTGTTTTCAGATCGATACCTTTGAACATACTTCCTGTATCACCATCCACCTGCAGCTTAGCCGCTGTGCCGGTAAGTGTGATGATAGATCCGGTGCCCTGGTTCACCTCCAGGTCTTCAATATTTACTTTACCGTTAATAACACCCCCGGTGTTACTCTTTATTTTCATGGAACCGGCCTGCAAAGTTCCTTCTATTTTCACTTCGGCACCGGTAGTCACATCCAGCATGTCCAGTTTCTTATACGATACATAGGCTTTAAGGTCCTTTTTCTCTTTACGATTATTTACGGCACCCAGTTTACTCTCATAATGGATCTTGAGTATGCCGCCTTCTACTTTGGTTACGATCTTGTCCCGAAACTCAGGAGTCGATGCACTAACAGCCACCTCTTCGGCACTGCCTTCTGTTAATAC
>JBEBIF010000514.1:0-2318 GCA_040080515.1 Chitinophagaceae bacterium
ACATCTTATTTAATAATGCTCTCCGCCTGTAAAAAGGAAAACAAGCCTGACAATAGTGTCACAACAGGTAGAATAAAATCTCTCCAGGTCAATTGGGGGCTTATTCCTGGAGTATTACGTGATAAGATAGATTTTGTGTATGATAATAGCGGACGGGTTCAGGAGATAAATGCATATAATATCCTTGCAAACCCATCATCCGGTTATGATTCAGTTTTTAATCTGTATTTCGAATACAATGGCAATAACCAATTGCCTTTTAAGTTTCGGTATATTTATTATGTAGGATCTGCCAACGACATCCATTATCTTACTTATGATAACAATTTGTTGCCCATAAAGGATTCTGCCCTTGTAATGAACACTGTTCCAAACCAACCTCCTTTTTTTCTAAAAAAATCAACTTTTACCTATTCTGGTAATTCAGTTATTTGCAGGGATAGTTTTCCCATTAACAGTTTCCGTTCTCATATCCTGACCAATTCAAATGAAAATTTTATTTCCTGGGAGGAAATTCCTTTAAACCGGGCTTCTGATACCTATTATGAATTTGATAATTATACGAATCCGCTTAATAAGCTGAATGTCGCTCCGATATTTCACATTGTTTTCAACGAACACCTGCCTTCAGGGGGCTATTGGGCAATCTGGACCCTTTGTAACAAAAACAACATCACCAAATTAAAAAAAGATTTCTATGCTACTACCGGGCTATACCATGATACTTTAACCTTTAAATTTTCCTATTTACCTGACGGACGTCCAGATAACAGAATCGTGTATAATCGTTTTGGGTGGCCTGAGGATACTATTTATTATTTTTATCAGTGATCGTTTAAGAAAAATATTACCTGCAAGCAGAAACTCCTATCATCCGTTAGGAAATTCTGAGTTGATCAGTGTGTAAGTTGTACAACAGATTCGTATTTATTGTCAGACGGGGACCGTCAGACAATAAACACTTGCTTTCGGGAGATTGCTTCGCCCACCTGCGGTGGGCTCGCAAAAACCCCCGGTGGAAACCGGGGGGAACAACTAAAAAACACTAGCTAAAATGCTCAGTGGCTTCATTGGAACGAAAACTCTTCATCTTGCCCCCGGAGAGTGAGGGCAAAAGAATATCATTTAGTCAGGCTTCTTGCCTTCCAGGAATGTGTTGATCGTACTTATCTGTGTTTGATTATTTTGGTCGGTCTTGACCTCATAGCTGCTGTAGAAATCTTCTACCTGTGTATTACTGTTATACAATTCCATATTGCGGCGGATATATGCCGGCACAGTTTCAAACTCATTATTGGGGTCAGCAGCGTTAACATTGAATGATAAGTTTCTCAACTTATGCAGTCGTTCGGCCGCCCTACGTTTTTGTTCTTCGGTTTCGTCCTGCATCGCAGAATCCTCAACCTCGGGAAACAAAGGTGTCTGAGCCTGGTGGGCTAACGGCATATCCGCCGCAGGAATGTCATCCCGTTCGATTATTTGCATTTGCAACTCCAGGAGTTCGTCCTGTTCGTTGCTGGCAAGGATGGAAGGGACCGGTTTCTCGGCAGAAGTAGTTGAGGCATCGGCCTCTGGTTTAGATTCTGCGTAGATATTGGACGGTCTGGCCAGATAACCTCCCGATGCTGCAGGCACCGGGGTTGTACTACTAGTACTATCTTTCATACTGCCAATCAGCGCAGCATCTGTTTGTTTTATTCCCGGAGTTACGGATGGTTGTTGCTGCACCGAATTTATACTATCAGTTTTTCCTACCGTTAACATTTTGTCAACAGTAGTTGTACCACTACTTTTTACCGTAGTATTACTAAGTAATTTTTCCTCTTTTTGTATTTCAGCCATTGGCCTCGGTGCCGGTTCTGGTGACAACGGTTCCAGCTGAAAATTTATGATGATCGTATCTTCATCTACCATATCAGTCATATCAATCACAGGTGCCTGTATTGCCGGTCCTTCTTCCACCAATGTCGGCGTCAGGTAATCATATTTATTCTCTGTAGCAGGTTGCAATGCCTCTTCCATCATATCCATTTCTCGTTCAATAGCGGCAGGGGATAATGATGGTGGTACTACTGTTAACTTAACGGGTGCTGTTACCGGTTCGTCTGTTTGACCCAATACCATAACGATCTTTTCTTCAGGTTTTGGCTCTTCTTTCTTTGGTACAGGTTTGGCAAACGGGTCTTTATGTTCAAAACCGGTTGCTATCAATGTGATGCCGATCCTGTCTCCCAGTGTACTGTCGTAGCCCATACCAAGGATCACATCGGTGCCATCACCTGCCTGTGTGAGCAGGTAGTTTTGTATCACTTCTACTT
>JBEBIF010000515.1:0-2315 GCA_040080515.1 Chitinophagaceae bacterium
AGTAGTACCAGCACCAGCAGGCGTTCCAACGTAAATCTCTGTAGTTCCGGCATTATTAGCTAACGCCAGGATCCTACCAGTTCCATCTAAACAAATATCTCCGTTTTGGAATGTGGCAGCACCACCGCCACCAACCAAAGTAACACTGGCATCTTCAACTGTTATAGTAACAGGAGCAAGTTCGTTTCCGGAAACAGTAGCAAATTTTGCAAGATAAACGGTCGTTCCGTCTCCGGCTAAGATCCAACCTGTTCCATTATCATCCATGGCAAGGCGAACAAAACCAAGGCTATTATTGCTGACACCGTTTACATCTAATGAGCCAATATTAACTATGCCGGCCCCTGTTGAGCTAGCAGCAAAAACATTTACAACACCGTTTGTACCGGTATTAGGTAACCAGTAAAAATGGCCCGCAGTCGGATTAGGAAAATCACTTCTGCCTAAAGCTGCGGTTGTTTGAGTCGTAGAGGGGAAAGGATCAAAAATATCGTTTGGTCCTGAAGAATAGACACCAGCATTAACAGTAAAACCAGATACCCGGTTTCCGTTAGTAGAAGTTGCCCATAAATTAGCAGGTAAGGGTGCGGTTACATTAACTGTTGTTGCTGGTGAAGTAGCGTTAAGAACACTACCACCTTCTGTGACATGACATGTAATCAAAAAATTACCAGCTGAAGGGAAAGTAGCAACCGTACTGGAACTACTACCGGTAACCGTATTAGGGTTACTTGTGAATGTAGCACCTGCAGGACTTGAACTCCAGGTATAAGTAAAATTGCCATCACCACCCGGCCATGTTGAACTATTACTACTTCTTGTAGCAGTGAAATTCACAGTTCCCCCAACACTGATGTTTTGAGTGGTTGAAGGAGAAAGAGTAACAGTTTGTGCTGCTAATTTAGTTGTCGAAATAAGGGCAAATAGCGATACCGCTAAAATACCTTTGAGAGTAAAACTTTTCATGCTCTGAGTTTTTATATTAAAAAATAATCAATCCTGAACCATTGGGTTTTAGCGGACATGGAATGGTGTATCAACAGGATTTGAGACTCAGAGGTTTCAATAAAAGAATAGATTGGAAATGGGTAACGAAAGGTCTTTTTGAAGGAGTGGGATTTTTCGATGCGGAGAGTAAAAGTAATAACTGGAATTCAATTATGCAAGTGTATACTGTTTTTCTTAAAAAATACTTCTGTCCACCAGGCTAAAAGGTGTCATTAAACACCGCAGTATCAGCTTTCTCAAGTCATTAAAGTAAAAAACCCCTCCGCATGGGCCAGAGGGGTTCAAGGTATAATAACCCTTGAGCATGATCGTCTGATTATCTGATGATGCGCTTAGTATCTTCTATGAGCATCTCCATTAAAAAGTTGCGGATTTAATACTTTGGAAAAAATGGGGATGACATGGAGTCATCCCCGTATTAATTTGTTTTGAAAAGAATTATTTGCGGGCAATGGTGAATTTAGTGGTTTGCACAGCAGTTCCGTCATTCATCTGCAATACATAGAGGCCCGGTTGCAAACGATCAAGGTTATTGATGGCAACACTGTTGGTTCCTTCTATAGCATTGTTCTGCTGTGTTAATACTACACGGCCTGCTATATCAACCACTTTAAAATCAACAGTAGCTTTGGCAGCAGCTTCAAACCTTACGGTAGCCATATCGCCGCTTATTAACGGGTTGGGGCTAATGCTGATTCCATTGATAGCTTTCTGTCCTTTGCGTACCAAAATGATATTGCTATACTTAAACTGGCCATCAATGTCAACCATTTTCAGCCGATAGTAGAATACATTACCGGTAGCAGTTGTAAGATCATCGGTGTACTGGTATTGCACCCTGGCAGCTCCGGATTGCTGGGCAGCTTTTATAGTGATGCTGCTATAGTCAGTTCCGTTCTCACTGCGTTCTATTTCATAGAAAGCAAAATTGGTTTGATTTTCTGCAGTCCAGTTAAGGGAGGTAGCGTTGTTTTTATAAGTGCCGGTAAAGCTTAATAATTTAACCGGTAAGGTAATATTGGGACAGAAAGTGATTACGGTTGCATCATCAGCTGTGATGGAAGTTGGGTCATTGGACAAATCGTTTGGTCCAAAAGGAGCAACTAATCCGGTTATTTCAGATTGTAAAGGAACCGGGTTATAGGAACCACCCAGGCTATATAATTGTACCTGCAGGGTGAAATTTAAAGTGGAAGCTGACGCACCTGTCTGAAAACCTGTAACCACAACTTTATTATAATTTGTTCCTGTTGCAGGTAATTCTGCTGAAAGAGTAACTGTTGAACCGGCAGTAGCGACGCCTGCTG
>JBEBIF010000516.1:0-2309 GCA_040080515.1 Chitinophagaceae bacterium
CTCCCCATTATCTAATTAGAACAACGCTTCCTTTAGATTCAACTTTCTGTCCCAGGTCGCAGGTAGCTTCCACCACCCATACAAATACCCCGGAGTCTGAGGGTTGTTTATTCCTTGCTGTGCCATCCCATCCAAGGGAAGGAGTATTGGGAGTAAAATCAGTTCGTTCAAATACTTTATTGCCCCAGCGATCATATACGGCAAATCGGTTGATCAGCTTGTAGCCTCTTGTAAGCGGATAAAACTGATCATTGCGTCCGTCATTGTTGGGTGTGAATCCGGTGGGGAAATTCAGGTTGGCTTTGCTGCACGACACGATCACTTTCACTTCATCCTTTGCCTTACAACCAAACCCGTTCGTTACATTAATAGTATAAGTGGTCGATTCCAGTGCTGTACCCGATACTACCGGGCAGGAAATACACGACAGCCTGTTGACCGGTGGTGACCAGGAATATCCAACTGCATCCGGACTATACAAAGGACTTAGCGTAAATGCCGTATTGAACGGAATTACCTGGTCGCTTCCCGCATTTACAGTGGGATTATAATTTACCTGTATAGCAGCAAAAGCCGTATCTGCATAGCAGCCTGCTGAATCGTTGATAATGATCCGGTACACGACAGATGAATCCGGCTTACTCACCGGGTTGGGAAAATCCGTTGCACTGAGCCAGGTAGAAGGCGACCAACTGACCACTCCATTTACATTCGACCGGTAGGGCACCTTTCCTCCAATACAAAAAGAGGTGTCGGCGGGCATCACCTGCAGCGCAAATGGCGCATATACTTTTATCGAACTGGTATCTGTATTGGTACAACCAAAAATGTTCGTGGCATGTGCTATATAGTCAAAGCTTGTCGTTGGTTTTACCTGAACGGTATCACAGGTAAGGCAACTGATATTGTAGTCCGTTGTCCATACCAGCTGGTCAACGGTAAAAGCCAGCAGCCGGAGTGAATCACCACTGCAAAGCGTATCCCTCCGGGGCAATACAAATATTTCAGGTGTCGGGTTCACCCGTACCAGTTGTGAATCTTTTTGGGAACAGCCATTAATATCCGTTATCTGGAAATACATCCAGAACGTGCCGGTATGATCGTACGAATGTGGCGGTGGTAGTTGCAAATTGCTGGTGGTGTTATCACCAAAATCCCACGACCAGTTTACAATAGGTTCATCAGCAAAAAAGGGGAAACTATTGTTGGTCACTGGAAAGCTGTTATTTAAAAAACAGCCGTTGAATGGTATGGTGAAATCCAGCACCGGCCCTCCTACTTTGGTGGGATTTGGCAGGTACAACGTATCATCACAAGTATTAACGTCGGGCCCTTTAATGATCACAAATTCATTAAAGATACCCCGCTGGTCAGGTTTTAGTTCCAGGTCAGGATAAATGCTGTGGGCAACGATATAGCCATCTAAATGGTATTGATACAAATAACCGCTGCCGGGCGGATAAGGATTGACCACCGAATAGTTGATGATACTGTCTTTACACACCTTTGATCTGGAACTGGTAAATACAGGTGTGGCGGTATACTGGTTAGTTATCAGGCTGTCACTGCACCCGGTAATAGCATCATAGAGATAAAATTGAGTGGTAAAAGAACCGTTTGTGGGAAAATTGTGAGTCGTATTATAGTTAGTGAAGTCTGGTGAGCCAGGAATATCGGAGAAGGTCCAGCGGAAAGAACTTACATTACCTAAAGACTGGTTGTCATATATAAAATGATTTTTGGCGCTGCAGATATTGTGAAAATCATAATCGGCCACCACCCCGATGATAGCCAGATCAATGGTGTCTTTTTCCGCACCCGGGCACCCGTTAAAATAAGGTGTCATGATCACTCGTTTAGCACCCAGCGAACGGTACCGGTATTCGATGCGGGGGGAAAATATTGAATCAGTATGTCCGTCTCCATAGTCCCATACATAGCAGTTCGCATTAGTAGCCGATGCCGTAAAATGAATTGTTTCGCTGGCGCAATAGGTGGTCCGTCCATCATCTGTTATGGCAACAGGATTGGTTGGCGGTATGCCAAACCCAAAATCAGGATAATCGAACTGGCTGGTACAGCCGCTGGAAGTTGTCACTACTACATTGGCCGTGGTAATTGGAGTGATACTAGTATAGGTATGACTGGTAGTGGGAACTGCAGTAGTGCCTGTTGGCGATCCATCACCAAAGTTCCAGGTATAATTTACTACCGGATCACCCGGTGGCGGATCAGGAATAACATCAAGAGTAATAAGGGCCGGAATACAACCGCCAGTGGGATCTATACTGCCATTGATAATAGAAAAC
>JBEBIF010000517.1:0-2309 GCA_040080515.1 Chitinophagaceae bacterium
AATAGTTCTCACCCGAGAGGGGATACAATCATTTCCGAGGGGAGAACCCAGACACGCCACGTTATTCACCTCCAAATCGTTTGTGACGCTCAAATCAGCCACTGTAATATTGATGGGAAAACAGTTGGAAGAAATGGGAGCCGTACAAGAGATGCCAGAAATATCGTAACAATCATGAGAGATGGTATCTTCCGGAGAGCACATCATCGATCCTGAGAGATGAATTTCCGCTGCATAAAGAACTGTAGTATTGATGACATCAAAAGTAGAGACACCTGTCACTGTCACTGTTCCGTTGAGAAGCATAATATCGTTTGCAGTGATAGTATTAACCATTAAAGAATTGAGTACCAAGTCTGGATTGATGCAATTCAAATTTAAATAGCCTCCCGGACAGGACTGAGAACTAATGTCGTAGCAGGGCGCGCTAAGCGGGGAAGCACAAGTAGTACTGGTCCCTAAACTGGAAGGACCCGTTACAGTAAGAGCACTGAGAGTGAGTGCGGAAGGAATACAGGAAGCTCCGAGTGAACCTCCAGGACAACTGAGTGTTGAAATATCCAAACACGATTGATCAATGGTTGTGTTTGTGCATGTGTTTCCAGTAGCTGATATCAAGAGAGAAGGTCCTGCTCCCAGCGTAACGCTTACTCCATTCACTCCAGTCACAGTAGCTTCTGTCAAAGAAGCGCCTCCCGTATCAGACATGATGACTCGTTCACCCACCCAAGTGGACCCATCGTTGTTAGTTCCTCCTCTAGAGGTGGGGAGTATTCCACTCAGCTTTGATCCGGTGAGAGAAATCACCGCCATATCCACTTCTTCCAAAACCCTAAAAGAAGGAACGGCAGGACTTCCCGAGTTGGGTCCTATCCATACGGCGTGTGCTGCCTGAGGAAGCACTACAAAACTAAGCGTTCCATTATCGATGATCGGAACACTAGTCACTTGAAAAATATCAGTGGGAACGCTCAAGTCTACCTGAACAACAGTAAGAGACTCCAGTGCTGTAATGGTATAGGTACCCCCGACAAACGAAACGTTGATTCCAGCTCCTGCCACCAGCGTCCCAGGAATCAGCGCACCTCCTGCGTCTGCCACTAAAAAGAAACCATCCATCAAAAGAGGAGATTCGACGAGTTGCGTTCCACCCACATTTGAAAGGATGATTCTTCCTCCAGCGTAAGGACCGGCGTTGTTGGTACCACCATTCGAGAGACCAAGAGTGTTGATTACGTGGTTTGATAAATCAATTAGCGGAATATCGTCCAAAACGAGGAGTCTGAACCCTGATTCGTCAGGCACACCGCTCGCAGGTCCTGCCCAAACAGTGTTGGCACTCTGATTCAATTTAACTACTTGAAGTGTAGGAACAGGAAAAGGAATAATTAAAAAATCTAATTCAGGGGTTCCAATTAAAGGAATGGAAGTAAGTCCGGTGTTGTGAATAGTGATTCCGTGCATTCCACTCGCAATCGAGATTCCAAAACCACCTGTGATGGTAAAACCACCTGTGATTGGGAGTGGTACGATTGAATTGATTGTTTCGATTCCTCCAAAATCTGGAGGTAAACAAGTGGTCACGTTGATTCCTCCGTCCACTCCACACGTAATGGGAGAGTCAAACACTACGGGTGCTCTCATTATTGTGTTGCATTGTAGTGCAGTATCGTTTCCGTAAGGGTCAAACGTAGCTGCTAAATCTGAGTATTGTTGTGTTTTACACACTGCTTTGGCTGTATCAATTTGGCCTCCCAATACTAGAATATCAATTTGAGAGAGAAGTGTGGCCCAAACATCAATCAGACTTCTTTTTGAAACCTCTCCTCTTTTTTTTGTAATGACTGCGCCTGGAGGAGCGGAGCCCGTCTCTATTGAACTTAGTAGTGTGCTGGTTGCATTAATTAGTGCCGTGGCTTTTGTAAATAACCAGCCTTGTGGAGTGGTTGTTTTGGATGCTTCGAAGCGGGGTTGAAACACCACGAATTGAGTGGCGTAATTATTTGTTAATAAACTCATGCTATACGCAAAAGTGTACGAGTAAATAGCAATACAATCCAAGTTTCCTACTATACCACCATTTTTGATTGTAATGTTGCAGTTTCCAATCAACAAATGATTAGAGCTCAATCCTCCTGCAAACACGGCCATTTGCTGCCCCCAGGAACCAATACTTGCTGTTTCGACGGCTAAATCATAATTCGCACTCGCAATTGGATTATCCGTTAAAAATTGAAAAGCTCGGTGAAAATCAATAGTAGACCCCCCTCCGGACTGAACAAAGAGTTCCGTATTTCCTTGCCAATCCT
>JBEBIF010000518.1:0-2280 GCA_040080515.1 Chitinophagaceae bacterium
CGGATCACCCGGTGGCGGATCAGGAATAACATCAAGGGAAATAGTGGCCGGAATACAACCACCAGTGGGATCTATACTGCCATTGATAATAGAAAACCGCTCCACCGTCACCGTGTCACTTGCTATGGATGAACAACCGGCTCCCGATATCGCTTTAACGGTTACAATAAAGTTGTCGTAGGAATTGAAAAGATGGCTGGTGGTGTTGGTCGGGGTTATTACAACAGGAGTTCCATCATCAAAATTCCATTCATAGCTGGTGATGAAAGGACTACCCGGCGCTGAAAAATTGACGGTACCGGGCTGACACATTTTCCTTTTATCTGCAATGAGTGAGACAGTTGGTTTAGGATTGATCAATACCGTTTTGGTAACAGAAATAGCCACTTCAGCATAAATAGCAATCAGGGTGACGGAATAGCTGCCGGGGTTGGTATAAGTAGTAGCGTCAACAGGCAGAATGCCTGACAGCCCGTTTCCAAATCTCCAGATAAAACCATCTGGCGTACCGGAACATTGCTGGGTGAAAGTAACTTGCTGCGGGCTGCAATAAAGATTGTTGGAAGTGGAAAAGCTGAAGTCAACGGTTTGGCCATATAGGAAGAGAGGCAGTAAAACGATCAGTCCTGTTATTAGTTTTTTGCCTCTGATCATTAAGAAAGTTGGTTTGGTAATCAATGCAGGCACTGACCTGCCCCCTCGCATAAAGTTAATATATCCGGGCAATAGTTTGCTGTAACCTTTCCCCACCTTATCCGTCCCAACGTTAGCGTCTGTTAAAAAAACCTAAATAACGGTAGCAATTTTTGGTCATACGAAAATAGTCGTATATTCGGGCTATAAATCGGAATAGTATGTCTGCAGCAAAATTGATCAAGCCTACTGAAAGCGAACTGGAAATACTCCAGATCCTCTGGACAAGAGGATTAGCCACTGTACGGGAAGTGCATGAAGAGCTGGCCAAAACTAAAGAGGCCGGCTACACCACCACCCTGAAACTGATGCAGATCATGAATGAAAAAGGGATCGTAAAAAGAGATGATTCCATGCGTACCCATGTGTACCAGGCGGCAGTGAACAAAGAGAAAACACAGAAACATTTACTGGGAAAAATGATAGATAACCTGTTTGGTGGTTCCCCCACCCAACTGGTGATACAGGCGCTGGGCGATGAAAGTCATAAAGCCAGCCCCGAAGAACTGGAAAAGATACAGGCATTGTTAGACAGTTTAAAAAAGTAAACCAACCAACATGGGAAGTCAGGCCAACTTTCTGCAATCGCTGGGCTGGGCTGTGTGGAACAGCCTATGGCAAATGGCGTTGCTCTGGGTCGTGTACCAGTTACTGACTGGCTTATTACCTAAAACAAAACCCGCTGCTAAAAGCGGTCTCGCCACCACCCTGCTCCTTCTCGGGTTTGTATGGTTTGTCTATACTTTCTTTGCTGTTTTTTCCGGTCGTACTGTTACTGCCGACACCCTGGCATCCGGCTTTTTAAGTCCTGATCCCGCCAGCGGTTTGAATAACTGGCTGCAGCGGTCCTTACCCACTGCTTCCATTGTTTATCTCACTTTACTTTTATTACCTGTATTCCGCTTCATAAGAAATTACCGTTACGTACAGATCATCCGCCGCTACGGCCTGTCTAAACTGCAGGTGGACTGGAGGATGTTTGTAAACAAAACAGCTGCCCGCATGGGTATTCAAAAACCCGTGCATGCCTGGATCTCAGAATGGGTGACCTCTCCTGTTACTATCGGTTTCTGGAAACCGGTGATATTAGTACCGCTGGCTGCCATCAATCATTTAACACCGCAGCAAATTGAAGCCGTACTGCTGCATGAGCTGGCACATATCCGCAGAAGCGATTACCTGGTGAACCTCGTTATCAACTTTATCCAGACCATTTTATATTTCAACCCGTTTGTAAAAGCCTTTGTGAAGATCGTGGAAAGGGAGCGGGAAAAAAGTTGTGATGAAATGGTGCTGCAGTTTCAGTACGACTCACACGACTATGCCACGGCCCTGCTTACACTGGAAAAGACAAGTCATCTTCAAAGACCTTTTGTACTCGCCGCCTCTGGCAATAAAAATGATCTGTTGCACCGGGTAGAATCCATTTTAGGGATACACAAAAAACCGGTGTTCACTTTTAATAAACTGGCGGGAGTAATTGCCGGGTTCCTTTGCATCATTACATTAAATGCGCTGCTGCTGATCAATAAACCCGTTGCAGATAAAAGTGTCAGCCTGTTCACAGAGATCGGTTCTCCTGTTGCT
>JBEBIF010000519.1:0-2279 GCA_040080515.1 Chitinophagaceae bacterium
CTATTATCTCCTCCCACCGCCAGGGCCTCTGCCACCGCCGGTACCACCGCCAGAACCGGATGAGCGGCGTCTTTGTCCGCCACCACCACCTGCGCCGCCTGCACCACGGCCTCTGCCACCACGACCACCTTCAGCTTCTGCTTCGGCAAGCAGCTTAGCCGCTTTCCTTTCTTTTTCATCATCCGTCATTTCTTCTACATCATCATCTTTAGCGGCTTGTCTTTCGGCAAGGCCTTCAGCGATGGCTGCAGTGATATAATTAACGATGATAGCAATTGATTTGGTAGCGTCGTCATTGGCAGGAATTGCGAAATCCACTTTATTTGGATCGCAATTGGTATCTACCACACCAAAGGTAGATATGCCCAAACGCTTGGCTTCAGCCAGTGCGATGTGCTCATGCCCGATGTCTACAATAAACAAAGCAGCAGGTACACGGCCCAACTGGGCAATACCGCCTAATACTTTATCCATTTTATCCCTGTCTCTTGACAGTGTCAGTCTTTCTTTCTTGGTGATGCTGTCGAAAGAACCGTCGCCCAGCATTTTTTCAATGCTCTGCATTTTCTTCACACTCTTACGAACAGTGTTGAAGTTGGTAAGCATACCACCCAACCAGCGCTCTGTTACAAATGGCATGTTCACTTTCCTGGCAGATTCATTCACGATGTCTTTCGCCTGCTTTTTGGTACCAACAAAAAGAATCTTCTTACCGCTGCGGGCAATCTGCTTCATTGCAGCTGCAGTTTCCTGCAGGCACTCTACGGTTTTATTCAGGTCGATAATGTGGATACCTTTCTTCTCAGCAAAGATGTAAGGCAACATCTTGGGGTTCCACTTCTTTTTCAGGTGACCGAAATGAACACCTGCTTCCAGAAGTTGCTGTTGTAGTGAAGTATTATTTTCCATTTTCTTGTTTTTGAGGCCTCCCCAAACCCCTCCAAAGGAGGGGCTTCCGGAGATTCTATTGTGTTGAAAAATCTTTTTTCTTTGAGCGACCTAAAGTCCCCTGTCGGGGGATTTAGGGGGCTGTTAACGTTTAGAGAACTGGTAGCTTCTTCTGGCTTTCTTATGACCAAATTTCTTCCGTTCCACTGATCTTGGATCTCTTTTCAGCAATCCGGCTGCTTTTAATGCAGGACGGAATTCGGGGTTGATCTCCAGCAATACCCTGGCGATACCCAACATGGCTGCTTCTGCCTGGCCTTTAACGCCACCACCGGTAGCATTGATCTTGATATCATACTTAGTGGCCACATCAACTGTTTTCAGCGGACGTTCGATCTGGTTTTGTAAATAAACCAGCGGGAAATAAGTTTTATAGTCTTTATCGTTTACTGTGATGTTGCCTTCTCCTTTGGAGACGAACACCCTTGTCACAGCGGCTTTACGACGACCAATTCCGTTTTTTTGCTTTTCCATTTATTTTATTTTAAGCTGCGAGCTTTGAGTTATGAGTTGCGAGTAAGAGTCTCGCCACTCGTAGCTCACTGCTCGTGACTGGTTTTAGAATTTCAGTTCTTTAGGTTGTTGTGCTGTATGCGGATGAGTGGCACCAACGTACACAAATAATTTCTTGTACATTTTGCGGCCCAACCGGTTTTTAGGAAGCATCCCTTTTACCGCTCTTTCGATGACCACTTCTGGTCTGCGGTTGATCAGGTTCCTGGCCACTTCCTCTTTACGACCGCCGGGATACCCGGTAAAGTGGTCATAGATCTTCTGGTCCAGTTTGTTTCCTGTTAAAACAACTTTTTCGCAGTTGATCACCACGATATAATCGCCGGTGTCAACGTGTGGAGTGTATGAGGCCTTGTTTTTACCACGAAGTATCGCAGCAATTCTGGCGCACATACGTCCAACGGTTTGATTAGTACCGTCCACAACATACCAGTTGCGGGTTACGGTAGCCTCGTTTGCATGTTTGGTAGTGAAATGTAATTTGCTCATTCTTCAAAATCTTTTAGCTGATATCCGCCAGCTGGCGGATAATAGCTGGTTAAGTAATAAACAACGGGAGCTATCCCTCCTGCTGTTCCCGCCAATAGCTATTATTCATAGCTTGTTTTTGGGAGCGCAAAGATAGGTTTGAGATAGTTTCGAGCCTAAGAATTGGGGAGGTAATTTTAATCACGCCTCCACAAGGCGCTGATTTTCAATAAAATTTTTGTCTTATATTTTAAATCCTGCTTGCTTTTGATTGATTTCTCTCTGCCACGATCCTTATTCTTTTATTCTTTTCTACCAGGCGATGCACGATCTTTTTTTCCAGGCGATGG
>JBEBIF010000520.1:0-2276 GCA_040080515.1 Chitinophagaceae bacterium
CGGGGGTAGTTAGAAAATGTGGAGATGTGGAAATTTGGAAATGAGGGAGAGGCTTTTAATGAAGAGTCTTACATAAAGAAAAATTTCAAACCTCCCCTGTAGGGGGATAGTGATTTTTAATCTTTAAAAACTATTTATGGGGGTTATTATCCGTTCTGGTATATGTTCCTTCGGCATGAGCGGCAAATTATTTCATGCACCATTTATTGATGCCCATCCCGGGTACCAGTTATCTGCTATTGTGGAAAGACATAACAATGATTCCCGCAGTAGCTACCCGGATGCTAAGCTGTACCGTTCGGTAGAGGAGCTTTGTGCTGATAAAGACCTTCAGCTGATCGTGGTAAACACACCCACACATTTACATTATCAGCAGGCAAAGATGGTATTGCAGGCCGGAAAGAATATGGTGATAGAAAAGCCATTTGCCATCACCGTAAGGGAAGCGGAAGAATTAACCGCATTGGCAGAAAAGAATAACTTGTTCATCAGTGTATATCAAAACCGCCGCTATGATGGTGATTATCGTGCCGTAAAGGAAGTAGTGCAAAAAGGATGGCTGGGAGAAGTACGGGAAGCTGAGATCCGCTACGACCGTTACCGTCCCAGCTTTGGTGGCAAACCACATAAAGAAGGTGATATGCCCGGCGCCGGTATCATCTATGATCTTTCACCTCATCTCGTTGACCAGGCCATTCAATTGTTTGGTTTTCCGAATGCCGTTTTTGCCGATCTGATAAAGATGCGGGATGATGTGGCGGTGCCGGACTATTTTGAGATACTGTTTTACTACGACCGGTTACGGGTAAGATTAAAAGCCACCTGCATTGCCCGGGAATCGGTGTATGCTTATACATTGCACGGCATGAAGGGAAGCTTTCTGCAGCAGCGATCTGATATGCAGGAACAGCAATTACTTGCTGGTGTAAAACCTTCATTAGAAAACTGGTGCCCGGCCCCGGCAGCTCCCGATGGATTATTGCATACTGAAATAAACGGGGAAGTAATGCGGCAGGAAACGCAATCCTCCCCCGGCAACTACATGGGCTATTATGATGATGTATATAAAGCCCTTACCGGTGCAGGTTCTAATCCTGTGCCGCCAGCAGATGGAATAAAGAATATGCGGATCATT
Organism: Chitinophagaceae bacterium; assembly: GCA_040080515.1. GTDB lineage: Bacteria > Bacteroidota > Bacteroidia > Chitinophagales > Chitinophagaceae > JJ008. The sequence continues at coordinate 1,136 of JBEBIF010000520.1, forward strand.
GAAGCAGCGCTGGAGAGTATGAAAGAGAAAAGAGTAGTGTCACTTTGAGTTTGGCAAAGAGCAGATAACCGAAATTCTGAAAAGAAATAGTAAATTTGAGAATGGGCACAGATAAAAATATTATTTATAAACAATTGCAGAATTATTTTGCGGATAAACCCGTGAAAAGGGTTTTTGTATTCGGCTCCTTTGCCCGTAATGAGGAGAAAGACTCATCAGACATCGACCTGATCATAAGTCCTTCTCATCCGGTTGGGTTGTTTGCATTAGGAAAGTATATTTCCGACCTGGAAGAGATCACTAACCGGAAAGTTGATATTGCCACGCAAAACAGTATCACTCCCGAATTTCTGGCCCTTATCCAAAAAGACCTTAAGCAAGTATATGCAGCATGATTCCCACAGGGATATACTGAAAGTAAAAGATGTGCTGCAGGCGGTTCGATTTATTCATTCCTTTATTGAGGGTCAGGATTTAGCCAGCTTTATCAAGAGCGATCTTTTACAATCTGCTGTAATAAGACAATTTGAAATTATTGGTGAAGCCGGAACAAAAATATCACTTCAAACTCAGAAAATTTTTCCTGATGTGCCCTGGCGTTCCATTAAAGCATTTCGCAACCTGCTGATACATGAATACTTTAAAGTAGATGCGGCAGAAGTATGGGCCACTATTCAAAACGATCTGTCAGGATTGGAAGAACAAATGAATGAAATACTTGCTTTTCTTGAAAAGAACTGAACATGAAAGGAACGAACTATTCTTTAAAGCAATTATTAATTATTAATTCTTCATTATTAATTATATCAGCTTGTTCCATAGAAAAACAGATCGCCAAATCTGCCCAAGCCGATGTGCTGGACACCAAAGCCCTGCAAGCCGCTCATGTGGGCATCAGCATCTTTGACCCGGCAGCTAATAAATACTTATACAATTACCAAGGCGATAAATACTTTGTACCGGCAAGTAATGCCAAGCTGCCTACTTGTTATGCAGCGATGAAGTATTTGGGGGATAGTTTGGTGGGGTTTTTAGTAAAAGAGACAAGCGATTCTATTTATCTGGAGCCATGCGGTGATCCAACTTTTTTAAATGCCGAATATCGTAACCAAAATATTTTTAATTGGCTAAAGAATACGGA
>JBEBIF010000097.1:0-10231 GCA_040080515.1 Chitinophagaceae bacterium
ATTCGGCAGTTTCAATTTTATTACGGGCAGGATGACCAGTCCCTGGAGGGCCGGCGCCAACGAAGCAACGGTCATCAGCTTTGAACATGACGTAAAAGTGGAAGGTAAGGATCTGAAAGTCGGCGCATACGCTCTTTTCATGGGAATGGGAACAGATAGTGTCACCCTCATTTTTTCCAGGCAAACCGCGGCTTGGGGTAGTTTTTACTACAAGCCCGAAAATGATGTGGTGAGGGTGAAGGTAAAACCGGTAGCGCTGGACAAAGCCGTGGAATGGCTGCAATATGTATTTACCAACCACCAGGAGCAAAGCTGTGTGATCGCCCTGCAATGGGAAAAGCTTTCCGTCCCTTTCAAAGTGGAGGTGGATGTAAATACCATTGTTATTGCACGGTTCCGGGAAGAACTTACCGGGGCAAAGGGCTTTGTAAGCGCCAACAACCTGCAGGCCTCTGCCTGGTGTTTTGAAAGGAATATTAATATGGAAGAGGCGATGAGTTGGGCGCAAAGGGCGGTCACCGGCCGCCCCTTTGCGCAAACCGGGTTTGATAATTACCAGAACCTGGCTTACGGGTATGAAAAAATGAATCAGGTTTCAAAAGCTGATTCAGTGATGAACGAAGGACTGGCGATTGCCAGTATCAGCCAGTATTTGAGTTATAGTAAAAAGTTGATTGCTCAAAAGCGGGGAGAAAGGGCTGTCAGTATCCTGCTGGAGGCAAAGAAAAAATTTGGGGATGTATATGCCGTCAACAATGGCTTGTCCTATGCGTATTCGGCAAAGGCTGAATATAAATGGGCCATCGAGTTTGCCATGAAAGCCCTGGCACAGGCCACTTCTCCCCAGGCTAAAGCCACAGTTACGGCCAATATTGAAAAATTGAAATTGGGTACCGACATCAACCAATGACCAATATGATGGACGAAAAAACAATCCTGCTAAAACGGACCGCCAGGTTTGCAGGTGTATTATACCTGGCATGGGTACTGACGGGCCTGTATGGGATGATCTATGTGCCATCTCAAACTATTGTATCGGGTGATGCAGCCGCCACCGCAGATAAGATCCTCCGCAATGAATTCATATTCAGGACGGGTATCTTTAATGATATCATCAGCATTGTCATCAGCGTATTTATGTTATTGGCTCTTTACCGATTGTTCCGGGAGGTGAATGAAAGGCAGGCGAAACTGATGGTGGCCTTACTGGGAGTGACGATCCCGGTATCTTTTATTATGGATGCCTGTTCATTCACTTCATTGATGCTATTCAAAGGGGAGTTATTGAAAACAATGGAAGTCAGCCAGCGCAATGAGATGGCCCTGCTTTTTCTAAAGATCAGCGATTATGGAATTCTGGCGTTGGAAATGTTCTGGGGACTATGGCTGATCCCCTTCGGTCAATTGGTGTATAAGTCGAAATTTATTCCCCGCATCATCGGCATCTTTCTTTTGCTTAACGGAGTGGCTTATGTTATACAAAGTATCACTTCGGTACTTTTTCCCGACTACCAGGAAATGGTGAAGCGTTTCGGAATGCCCTTTTGGGTATTAGGCGAAATTTCCATCATGCTATGGCTATTGATCAAAGGTATCAGGGTTCCACCAGTGAATTCTGCAAGGAAGGCTTCAGCATAAGGAACTTCTCTTTTGTATTGACAAAGGACGGTTTGGTATAACGTTTTTCCCTGCCAGGAATAAGATATTTAGGTTTATTGCTGATTACATCTAAACTCAGGAAAATGACTATAAATACCAAATTAGTAAGAACTGCCGGATTGCTTTATCTCATCATGATCATCACGGGCGGGTTTGCAGAAGCATTTGTAAGAGGGGGACTGACCGTGGATGGGGATCCTGCCGCCACTGCCCGGAATATCCTGGAGTCTGAAACGATGTACCGGTTGGGTTTTGTAGCAGACCTTACCTGTCTTATCAGCACAACGTTTCTTTCGCTTATTTTTTATTACTTATTCAAACCGGTCAATAAATTCATTTCATCGCTGGCATTGTTATTCTCTGTACTTGCCAGTGCTGTGATGGCGGCAAACCTTATACACCAGTTTGCGCCTTTATTGCTCTTGCACAAGACAGCGTACCAGCAGGCATTCACTATTGAACAATTACAGACCCAATCGCTGTTTTTTTTGAATCTGCAGTCACAGGGGTATAATATCAGTCTTCTTTTATTTGCCTTTTATTTCCCCCTCATCGGCTGGCTCGTTTATAAATCTAATTTCCTGCCCAGGGTACTGGGTATCATCTATACCCTGGCAGGCGTTGGTTACCTGGTCAACAGTCTTGCCTGGTTTCTTTCCCCGCAAACAGCTGGTCAGCTTTTCCCCTATGTGTTGTTACCGGCTTTTATAGGAGAAACATCGATGAGTATGTGGTTAATTTTTAAAGGCGTGAAAATAACTGAAGTGAAATCCTGACAGGATAAGCGATGCCCAATGGTACGCTATTATTTTAAAAGCAATTTCCATGAGCTTACAGCGCAACAAAAGGAAAATTATAAGATTTATTATCGCCGCTCCTTTAGTAATAATCACCGGGGTTCTCACATTTTATCAGCTATTCTATAAATCACCGAGGATCGATAACGGAATCGCTACACTCCTTCTCCGACGAGTCTCCTCCGAATGAAACCGGCAATAACGGAATATCCAGCAAGAATCTCGTCGGGATAGGTGATTGATGTAACCTGCCTATGGAATTGCATAACATTGCCCTGAACAATAAGGTTTACTTTTGTGCCGGCTGCACAGTAAGAATAAGATCGTTGAATCTATATGAACAGAAAAAAATTTTTAGCTATTTCCGGGGCCGCTGTATTAGCAGCCGGCGGAGTTTATTATTTACAGAGTGATAAAAGAAATTTTACCAGGGCTGATATGAAAACAGGAGTTAAAGGGAAAACTCCGCTTTTGGCAGACGAGAGCGCCATTCTTTACCTGGCATCATTGGCGCCAAGCGGACATAATACACAACCCTGGTTCGTAAAATATATTGAACCATTTCACTGGATGATCGGAAATGATAAAACTAAATGGCTTCCCGCTGTTGACCCAACGCAACGGGAGACCATGTTGTCGATCGGCGCTTTTCTGCAAAACCTGGAGTATGCAGCCAATAACCTGGGTTATACCTGCCAGTTTGATCTGCTGGCAACCACCAACCAGGATGAAAATATTATGGATGTAAAACTGGTCAGATCAGCCAATGCAACCCGGTTTGATACAGAACAGATAAAACAACGCAGAACAGTAAGATCACATTATTTGAATGATATTTTAAAGAATGAGGATCTTGCTTACTTAACAAACGCTGAATCTGATCTCATCCACTATATTCCAAACTCATCAAAAGAACATCAATGGCTGAATGAACAAACTATCGAAGCCAACAGGATCCAGGCTTACCGTGATGATGCACAAAACGAATTGGCCAACTGGATAAGGTTCTCCAGCAAGGATGCGGAAAAAAACAGCGATGGACTTACACTGGCAAGTATGGAAATTGAGGGTATTCCCGCCTGGTATTTACGAAACTTTTACAACAAAGAAGATGTAGTTAAAAAGAGTTTCAGAGAGCAAAGCATTGATAAAGTGGTGAAACAGGTTTCCCAATCTGCCGGCTGGTTTTTGATCACTAGTAAGGACAATTCAGTACAAGCATTGCTTGAAACCGGCAAACGCTTACAACGATTGCTGTTGAAGATCCGCGGAAAGAGTATTGCTATCCATCCTATGACACAAATAATAGAAGAACCTGGCAGCAGCAAGCAACTGAATTCATCCATCGGGATAAGCGACCCGGTTCAATTTATTTTACGTACAGGTTATTTAAAACATTACCCGAAGCCGGTTTCGCTGAGGCGTCCTGTTGACTCGTTTATAAGAACCTGAAACAGGATACCCGCTTAACTTTTACCAGCAAATAATTAAATGGACAGTTCAAACGTAAAAAGAGCACCGTTAAATTTCTTTTTGCTGGTTTATGCACTTTCCATTCCATTCTGGATACTGGGAGCGTTGGCGCCTGATACCACTAAGATATTACCCATAAAACTCCCCATCAGCGCATTAATGACCTTCTGCCCGTTGATAGCGGCAGCAATACTTATTTATAAAAAACAAAAAACGCAGGGAGTTAAACAATTGCTGAAGCAAACCTTCGATTGTAAAAAGATCAAAAATAAAAAATGGTATTTACCTGTTGTGTTTTTAATGCCGGTAATAGCATTACTTTCTTTTTGGTATATGAATATAACAGGAGGGATCGCACCGGAGCCACAGCCATCTCCATTATCCGTGTTCATTTTTTTCTTTATATATTTTATTGGCGCCATTGGCGAAGAGCTAGGCTGGAGCGGTTATATGATCGGTCCTTTACAAGACCGATATGGTGCATTCAGCGCAGGTATCATAGCAGGTATCGTGTGGGCTGTATGGCATATAATACCCTGGAGCCAGGCGCACCAATCGGCTGCATGGATAGCCTGGCAATGTATCGCCACTGTTTTCCTGCGGGTTATCATGGTATGGCTGTTTAATAATACCCGCAAGAGTGTTTTTGCAATGGTACTCTTTCATACCATGATCAATATCAGCCCATACCTTATTCCAAATTATGGTGCACACTACGATCCCTTCATCTTTGCAGTGCTGCTCATTAGCACAACTATTGTAATAACATTTTTATGGGGAACAAAAACAATGGACGAATATAGATATTCCCTCACCCCAAAAAAGAAGCAGTAAATGTCAATCCCGGAAGATAAAAGCCATTAGTCTGAAAACAAAAGCGGCTCCCGCAACCGGTACTATCAGGGATTAAACTTCACCACGAAATTCTTATGTGTACCAATATGCTCGCCGGTGGCCCAAACTTTATTATTCTTCGTGCACATCGTATAGATATAATGGAAACGGTCCAGTGCAAAATCCATGGTCCAGGTGTTGCCACCATCAGTGGTCTTATAAATATAATAATCGTCCACACCCGATGCCCAGCCAGTTGATGCATACCCGGTAGTGCCATTGATGAAACATATCTCATCAAATTTCGGCGTATTCAGTTTTACCCAGGTGTTGGTGCCCAGGTTCAGTTTATAGAGATCATAATTCAGGCTCAGGAAAAAGATATTATTATTATCCGCATATTGCACCCTGTACGGCCAGCCTACTGCCGCTGAAGTGAAAAAATACTCGTGGTAGATACCATTCCTTTTAAGGATGATCATAGGAGTGGTCACACCGGCCAGTTTTGGTCTTCCCGAAATGATCAGGTTATTGGAATCAATACCTTTCATTTCATAAAAAACATTGTTTTCATACGTCAGCGGAAGGCTGGCATACACCGAAGGCTGGTACTCCAGGCTAAGGTCCGATGGTTTAAAACTTCCATTCGCTTTGAAGATGGACCCATCATGCGTCATAAAATAGCCGCGGTTCCGCTTAATGACATAGGCACCGGTAATGGCCTTGCCACTCAGCGCCGGCATGCTGGTGATCGTATCAAGTCTCGCATAATACGCACTGGCATTGAAATAATCATAATTGTACACCCATATATCATACCAGTTGGTTTCTATCCATGCCTCATCTTCATCATATACATGAAAAGCGCTGCCCCAATGATTGTCCGGCCATATGCCGCCCCACGAAGCACCGTCGTTGGAAGTGGCTGATAAATTTCCCCTTGCAAAAGCAAACCCGAACTGGTGCGGATCATCATAAAAATACATTTCACGGGGGATGCCCGGACCATTCGACATATCCTTATTAATATAAAACCATCCCCGTGGCTGCACCACCACATAGCTGACGGTTACCTGTATGGTATTACTTGTTACACCAGCAATAAGCACCCGAAGATCAAATACGGCAGAACCGGATGCCAGCAAATTGGCCGGAACAGTAAAGACAATGGTACCCGCAGTGACCGATGTGGCCGTAATGGACACATTGCCCAGCATCACCGTTACATTGGAAAGATTGGTGCCAAAATTCAAACCGGTTAACGTTACGGTGCTCCCTGTTGTAATAGCAGATGGACTGTATGAATCGATCCTGGGTGTAGTGTTACCACCATTACCGCCGCCACCATTATTATCACCACCTGGTTTGCTGCAGGCAAAAAGGAGCAGGGTTGACAGAAGCAAAACGACCGGAAGATGCAGTTTGAAAGATGTTGACATAATAAACAGGGACTTAGGTATTCAAAGATAGCAATGGGAACTCTAACGGCAAACCTTCCCCTATATCGTTGATAATAACATCATTAGACCTGACTTTGCATATCGGCCGGGGAAGAGTAGTTTTGTAGCCAATAACGGGTCATCATAATGAAAAAAACACTTCTTGTATTTAGTATAGCCGCCATCACCTTTAGTTGCCATAAACCAGACCAAAACGCCGATAATGGTAATAACGGTAACGGTAATGGTAATGCCGGCGACCCGGACCATACAACAATACCCGCACCGGCAAATGTGAATACCGAGATCAACGGGTTTGTGACCAATGATCAAAACCAGTTATTGACCGGGCCCAATCTTTTTCACCTGATAAGCGGAAATAGTTCAATAGGAGCTTATACCCTGATGGGCAACGGTATGTTTACTACATCCACCATCAGCACGGATAAATACCGGACAAGAACGCTGGTGGAGACCGGCGGTGGATGGAATTATATGAATACCGAGCAGACCTATGCGCTCACCCCATCTTCAAAAAATTATGTTCGCATCAAAGTACTCAACCGGGTAAGTATCGGTAGTGTAAAGAATAAACTGGGAGGCGTTTTCCCATTCTCCAACGGGGGAAGCATCACCTATGGCATCAATACTTTTTACCAAACCGCCACGGTAGGGTATCCCGGGTTCTTTAGTCCTGAGATGGTAAGTGGAATATATTTATCCTGTCTCGATCCGGAAAACAAAGACTTTGCATTAAAACTCCCCTCTTATCTTGCCGGGGATGATGCAGGAGAACGCTGGTTCCTCAAATCGTATGGTGCCATCACTTTCAAAATGATCACAGACGGGCTCACCGGCGATAATGTTGATTTTTATAACGGTGGTAGTGCAGAGCTTAAATTACCTATACCTGCCGGTATGCAGGCAGAAGCCCCCGATTCTGTCAATGCCTGGCAATTGGTAAATGGCAACTGGTCAAAATCCGGTTGGGCAAAAAGACAAGGAAATTTTTATACGGCCCGGGTGGGCAAGGTGGCTGCATGGACCTTTGCGCAACCGGTAAAAGGAGTGTACCTTACTGTTAACCTGCGCACCGACAGCAGCGCCACGCTTATTAATACAGCTGTACGCATCCGGATGGCAGGCAGGGTGATCGCAGAAAGCAGGACCGATGCAGATGGTAATGCCATCTTCTTTGTGCCAACACATGAAAATCTGTCGGCGGAGGTTGTTCCGGATGAGCGGATGTTTAGTCCCAACACCTATACCTACCCGATAGGACAGGTGACCAAATCGTCCACTGTTACCGTTAAAATGCCGAACAACACGCCGGAGCTATCTACTATAATCGCCAATGTGTATAATTGTAATGGAGAGCCTGTTGTCAGCGGCACGGCCAGGATCATGAACGACTTATTTGGTATTGATTACTATGTGCCGGTAAAAAATGGCCGGTTTGCCACTGCCTTATGGGTGTATGGAACTAATAATGCGGTGCGGGTACAGGTTACCGACAATGCAACAGGCAGCCAGGGAGACCTTACCCGGCTGGTATTATTTTATGGTGATGTGCAACGGGTGAATGTGTACAGTTGTATGAACTCATCCTTGCTGTTTTGCAACTTTAGTATAGACAATACCGTGTACGAGGTGAAAGATAATGCCAGTTCACCCAATGTGTTCCTGACGGCCAGCCGGGCAGGCGCCTTCGGCCCGGTAACGATACGGACCACCCCCTCCAACGTGGGAGTTAATTTCACCACTACAGCGATATTCATGGTCACCGTTACAAGCGGACTGGTAACAGACCTTGTTATAAACGGAGTGCCTTATAATTATGACCCTTCCATACAACCGGTTATTTCAACTACCCGTTTTGATCCGGTAATGAATGGTTACCTGGAAGGTTGTATCATATTATACTATAAGGATAATGCGAATGTGCAGCACCGCCTGGCGATGAATTATAAAGTAAAGCGGACCTTCTGATGCAGGTAATGTGGCCGCCAAGCCGATCATTGAGGATCTGGCGAAGCGGTTTCCAAATCCCAAAGGCAGGCCAAAAAAGGAGAAGCCAGCACCCAAACCCTGATGGGTGGGCAACAACAGGACCGGCAGCTACAAAAGCTGCCGGTTTTTTTGTGCCGGCTGCTGAAAAAAGATACTAAATAGCTGTAAAACAATCTATTCTGCAAATACATACCTATATTAACCGGAGTTCGGAACACCATTTTAATTACTCAGGAACTCAATCCTATGTACTCCGGAACACCCATGTATGTACCCGGGAACACCCTATTAATTACCCCGGAACTCAATCTTATGTGCTCCGGAACACCCATGTATGTACCCGGGAACACCCTCTTAATTACCCCGGAACTCAATCTTATGTACTTCGGAACACCCATGTATGTACCCGGGAACACCCTCTTAATTACCCCGGAACTCAATCCTATGTACTCCGGAACACCCATGTATGTACCCGGGAACACCCTATTAATTACCCCGGAACTCAATCCTATGTATTCCGGAACACCCATGTATGTACCCGGGAACACCCTCTTAATTACCCCGGAACTCAATCCTATATACTCCGGAACACCCATGTATGTACTTGGGAACACCCTATTAATTACCCCAGAACTCAAACTTATGTACTCTGGAACATCCCCTTTTTTGTCATTTTTGTCCCTTTTTGATGGGTATTTGACAGCAAAAGCACAGCTGATAAATAACCTGTTTTTGGTATTGTGGGTGGTGTGGGTTGGTGTAAGTTGAGTGATCAAAACCGTGTATAAACGTTTAGAAACGTTTCTAAGCGTTTATGATCGGATAATTATAAAACGTATTGTACTAACGACAATACAGAATGTATAATATTAAATTGCTGATAGTCAGGCGGGCTGGTTTTGGGGGAGTAGGGTTTAATATCATAAATTTATGTGTTAGCTGAAATTTTTTACGAGCATCATAATCAAATGAAATTACCACGTCTAACACTTAAAACGCAAGCGAAAGCCCTTTTGAAAGATATTGAAGAGGGAGTAAAAGCAGAAATGGAAGAAGCAAAGAAAATTCCAGTTTCTGTTTTACTGTGGGGCCCTTCTCAAGACAACAACTCTAAAATTTCAAAACTTCGTTTGAGCTTAAGAACTGACCTAACTAAAGATGGTCACCTGGCTAAGTTTAGTGAAGAACTCATTCATGGTAACAAAATGACTATTCGGCTACAGCAGCTAATTCATGCACAAAAATTCGATTTAATTATATCCTTGCCTTATAGCCCCGGATCGATTGCGGAAATTCATGATTTTGTCTTAGACAAAAGGATAAACAAGAAGCTTCTTGTTTTTTTAAACGAGGAATATGATTATGGCTACAGCAACCAAAGTCTTAATGCAGTGTGTTCGGTTCTCACATTTAGAGCAGAAGCCTATAACGGGTTCAAGGAAATACCAAAAATTAAGAGAATAGTGTACGATACCGTACAAACAATCAGAGAAATAAAATATTTAAATCAAGGTAAGCTGATATGAGTCAAGAAATTCATTTTACAATTGCTGATTATACGGACAATTTGCTAAAAGACAAATTGAATTTAATTGTTTTGGCGTGGATTGAAAAATCTGGTACGGCATCCGATGTTGAAATATTGGATGAAATTGGTCTTACCAAAGAAAAATTAAACTCTGTTCTTTTAAAATTATACAACAATCAGTTAATTGAGGTAAAAGATAGCTTTTATAAAATTTCTGTCAAGGGAAAACGAGTGTTGGATGTTTCTAAAATCTCAGAACTAGTAATAAATGACACTTGTAAAATATTTGAAACCGATCTAAGAAAAGGATTGGTTTTGCGGGATTCCTTTATACATTATCGAGACTCATATTATTTAGACTATCTGCACACTCAGAATTCATTAAAACTATGGAACCGAATTTTAGATTCCAAAAATTTTAAAAATGCAGAGCTCTCTTTCAAAATTTGGTCAAAAATAATTATCATACTTTGGGACCTGTCTCTTATACA
>JBEBIF010000521.1:0-2268 GCA_040080515.1 Chitinophagaceae bacterium
CCTTCAACTTTTTCGCAAACACCTTCCAGTTCTCAAAATCAGCTTTCCGGATGCGGCCTGTATTAAAAGCCAGTGTTTTCTTAAAGATCACTTTATTGTCTTTGCTCGTATACGAACCCGCTATTTCGTAATCTTCTGACTTTTCAGTAATGGCAACTGGTAAAGACAGTACCTTATAACCGGCCGGCAATACCAGTTCTGTTTCATCCTGCGACACATAGCTGGAATGTAAAGCATAATCCTGCTGCCGGTTTTTATCAGGAGTTAGCCCCCGAAGGTCTTCCGGAAAAAAATCGATGCCCAGGTAAATTTCTTTATCTTCTGTAATTACATAATTAGTAAGATCGATATCTCCTTCCACCACTACCGGAATTTCCCGGTTGTTCAGGTCAGATGTCTTCACATTAGATACCACCAGGTTCTTATTGCCAAACTCCAGGAATTTCTGGATCAGCTTTTTCTTATCATCATTGGGCAGATCATGATAAAACTGGTGAAAATTGGTGCGTTGCTCACCGGTAAGGGTGGCTTTTACATGGCCTTTCAGTACATTATCTTTTAACTGGAAAGTGGTTTGTGTAAGTATCTTGTTTTTATCCTTATCCTGCACCGGCACTTTTTTCACTTCATATTTATCGCCTTTGCCGATCAATACTTCTTTGCCCTGTATGCGCCAGGCATATTCACCAAAGGGAACATATTTCTCCGTGCCGTCTAAGTAATATTCTTTTCCCCCCAATACGACGGTACTGATACAATGATTATCCACCGCCAGTGAGGGCAGGGTGTAGTCATAGGGAATATGCCGGGTGCCGATCCAGGTCATGTAGGCTTCCAGTCCCGCCAGCTTCAGCATTTCCGTCATCAGGTTGGCCATGCCTTTGCAATCGCCGTATTTGGCTTTATATACTTCTTGCGCTGTCGCCGGAATAAAACCGGCAAGCCCGTCTTCAAAAGCGATATAGCGGATATTATCCTGCACCCAATAGAAAATGGATTTTACTTTATCAATGTCTGTTGTTTTTCCTTTGGTCAGCTCCGTTACTTTCGATTTTAATTCATCCGGGTTGTTCACACATTTTTTATAGAGGTAGTTGTACCAGGTATAAAGGTCGCCCACATCACCAAAGCCTTTCTCTGTTTTGCCATCATAGGTAAATGATTTTACCACCAGCACCACATGCGGATACTGGTATGCAGCGCCGATACCTCTTGATTCATTCTTCATGGCCAGCAGGTTCTGCAGTTTAAAGGAATAAATAGTGGCACCCTTTTCCTGTGTTTTTTGTTTTACCACTTTATAGCCTTCAAAGTTGAATTCCCGGATGTCCACCTGCAGCCAGTCAGGCACTTTGAAACGGATGATCTTTTCTTTGGTGGGATAAAAGCTGTGAAAGTAAACAGCCGTCAGGTATTTGCTGTCGAGGTATTTTTTTTCGGTTTCTACCCTGGTCACATCACCATAACCGGTAAAGCCAATATTGAAATATTTCACCCGGCTGTCGTCTGAAAATATTTCGCTGGAACTGGCAGAGCGGTCAATGGCATAACCTACATTATAATTCTTCTTTGTTCCAAACATTCCCTTCACCTTTTCCAATTGCTTGAAGGAGGTTATTTTGGTAAACGAATTATAAAAATCGTAATACTGGATACCGGCCCGTTCTCTTAGTGCCAGAAAGTTGATGCCCGTATTGCGGGTGGCTGTTACTACCGGCAGTTTATCATCACTTTTTCCTTTATCGAAAGTGAACTCTTCTTCCACAAGGGTGGCAGCCACCCGGTCGTCCGGAAACACTTTCTTCAGGCGGTTGGCTTCAAAAACATCATCGTCGGCCTGGGCCAGCAGCATACCGGGAATAAGCAGGCTGATGACCAGGAAGAGTTGTAATGGCTTATACATACAAATAATTATAACGCCAATATAAAAATTGTTACTGATATTTCTCATATTGCAGCCGGTTTTAACTGATAAAAATCAGTGTATCAACCATGCATAACTTGTTATAAATTCGCAGAATAACTTAATCGTAATGGCAAGAAAACAGGAAGTCTTACAGGATGTGGTAATCAAATTTGCAGGAGACAGCGGAGATGGCATGCAGTTGACCGGCAGCCAGTTTACCAACAACACAGCTTTACTCGGAATAGACCTCGCCACCTTCCCGGATTTTCCGGCAGAGATCAGGGCCCCGATAGGCACCTTGCCCGGTGTGAGCGGCTACCAGTTGCGCTTTTCCAGCGACCGGATCTTTACCCCTGGTGATG
>JBEBIF010000522.1:0-2267 GCA_040080515.1 Chitinophagaceae bacterium
AATTTGAATTGTATGAAGAAGCAGGTGTGAAAGAATACTGGATCGTAAATCCGGAGGAAGAAAATATCGTTGTCTTTATCTTAAATGAAGAGGGAAAATTCTCCGGATTAAAAATGTATGCAGGCGGTGATACCATACAAAGTTTCGCCGTGCAGGGACTAACTATTAATGTCACCGAAATTTTTACCAATTAATAATTATGAATCTTAACTACAAAAGTTTTACCCTTGGCGTTGAAGAAGAGTACATGGTGCTTGACCCAAAGACCTTTGAACTGAAAAGCCACCAGCAAAAGATCGTACAGGAGGGACAGAAAGTAATAAAAGACAAAGTAAAAGCAGAGATGCACCAGGCCGTGGTGGAAGTAGGCACCGATATCTGTGCCGATATTGATGAAGCCTTTGAAGATGTGGCCACGCTGCGCAAGACCATTGCCGGTATTGCCGGCGACCTCGGTTTTGCCATGGGCGCATCCGGCACCCATCCCTTCAGCCATTGGGAAAGCCAGTTGATAACCGATCATATCCGGTACAGTGAAATTGTAAATGAACTGCAGGAAGCCGCCCGCAGCAACCTCATCTTTGGTTTGCATGTGCATGTGGGAATGGAAAACCGGGAGATGGCCAACCATATTGCCAACAGCACCCGTTATTTTCTGCCGCATGTGTTTGCCCTCAGTACCAACTCCCCTTTTTGGGAAGGAAGAATGACCGGTTACAAATCATTCCGCACCAAAGTATTTGACAAGTTTCCCCGCACCGGCATACCCGATGCATTTGACAGCATAGAAGCCTATGATAATTATGTAAAGCTGCTGATCAAGACCAATTGTATTGATAATGCCAAGAAGATCTGGTGGGACCTGCGGGTACACCCTTTCTTTAACACGGTGGAATTCCGGGTATGCGATATTCCGCTTACCGTGGAAGAAACGATCACCATAGCCGCATTGTTCCAGGCCATCTGTGCCCGGATATATATGCTGCGTTCCAAGAACCTGAACTTCATTCAATACTCCCGTGCCCTGCTGAACGAAAATAAATGGCGGGCCAGCCGTTATGGTGTCGATGGCTACCTGATCGATTTTGGTAAAGAAGAAGAAGTAAATACACGGGCACTGATATATGAACTGCTGGATTTTCTTGATCCTGTGCTCGACCACCTCGGCAGCCGTCATCGTATAGCCCATGTAAATAAAATGCTGGAAAACGGAACCGGTGCCGACCGGCAATTAGCCGTGTTTGAAAAAACTAAGAACCTTGCTGATGTGGCAAAGTACATACATGAGCAATATTTGGTTGGAACGTAATGTTTGGGATTGGGGATTTGGATTTTGGATTTTATAATTTGGGATTTGTCATTCCGGCCATCAAAAGCTATCCCACCCGTTCACGAATGAACATTAAACTATTAAACCTTAAACTATTGAACTATAGAAAAACTGAACTATCAAACAACCGAACATATCAACCGCTGCCAAAACACCTACGCACACAGTTCCACTTTAAAATTCAGGCTGAAGTATTTGAAATAATTACCCTTTTCAGTTACACTGTGACCATTCCAGGCGCAGCCATAATTAAATGGATGATGGGCATTACTGATCGCTTCACCAAGACCGATCATCCCCTCATCTGATTGCAACCGGAATCCATAGCTGCTGTTCTTTTGCATCGCAACAGGCTCCAGCTGAAACCGCAGCCACTTGGCACTATCATCCATATCAACGGCAAGCATAGAGCGGCTGATGGCCGGGCCCCATGTTTTAGAGGCGACATCAAATTCATGCAGGGTCAGCAGCATCTCTCCGGGCTGAGTGACAGCGGATGAATACACTTGAATATTATTGAGCACTCCTTCAGAAGGGCAGGCAAAGGTTTGTCCCCCCAGGTTTTCATTAAGGTCACTGCCCAGGTGACCGATCCATAAAGTAGTGTTGTTTTGTGTCTGGCTGAGAACGGGGCGGGCACGATCAAAGGTTTCCATAGGTATATATTTAAATGTTAGTGAACGGATTTCTGATACAAAACTAACTCCACATACACCTTGCAAAGTATGACTACCAACATGATTTTTATCATTTTCGTAAAAGGTGCAACGAACTTTGCAGTGTTTGACGTGGATCTACGATACTACCGGGAAAAAATAAAGGAAAACATATAGTTGGTTTTTACAGGTAAAGTAAAAGTGGGGAGAGGTTATTGGTTGATTAGTTAATTAGGATCGTGCTATCGCTCTGCGAAACCTCCGGTTTCGCAGTACTATTC
>JBEBIF010000098.1:0-10202 GCA_040080515.1 Chitinophagaceae bacterium
AGGGGCTACCGGGGGTAAAATATCCGGTGCAGGAGGCGGCGGATTCATGATCTTTTATTGTCCCGGCAATACAAAATTCAAAGTGATCAAAAGTTTGGAGAACTTTGGCGGACGGTACCGCAATTACCAGTTTGTGCAGTATGGGCTGAAGACATGGACTATTTGAATTACTAATTAAGAATTAATAATGAATAATAAAATACAAGACATCATCCGTGCGTCCATTGATACAAAGCAGCATATCCTGCAGGATGAAGTTTTATTAAAAACCATTCAGCAAGTAATTGATCTCATTACTGCTGCATTTAAAAATGGCAACCGGGTCTATTTCTGCGGCAATGGAGGCAGCGCTGCTGATGCACAACACCTGGCGGCGGAATTCTCAGGACGTTTTTATACTGACAGAAAAGCATTGCCCGCAGAAGCGTTGCATTGCAACACTTCCTACTTAACGGCCGTGGCCAATGATTATGGATATGATGTAGTTTACTCCCGTATGATAGATGGAATTGGCCAAAAAGGCGATGTGCTTATCGGGCTATCTACTTCCGGCAATTCAGGTAATATTATCAAAGCATTTGAAGTGGCAAATACAAAAGGTATCGCAACAGTTGCTTTTACCGGCGCCTCCGGAGGCAAAATGAAAGCGATTACCGGTCATCTTATCAATGTGCCTTCTGCTGATACACCAAGAATACAGGAAAGCCATATCACCATCGGCCATATCATTTGTCAGCTGGTGGAGGAAAAGTATTTCAACACCCAACCCTCTTAAAGGGCTCAACAGCGTCTTTCATGATCAAAGAAGCAATTGTACTGGCCGGTGGTTTGGGAACAAGATTGAGAGATACCGTTCCGGATCTTCCTAAATGTATGGCACCAGTGGCAGGCAGACCTTTTCTTTTTTTTGTCATTAATTATTTGCGCAGCCAGGGCATTGAAAAATTCATTTTTTCCCTTGGCTACAAACATGAGCTGATTGAAGAATACCTGGCTGACCAATTCCCCACCCTGCACTATCAATGCAGTATTGAAAATGAACCGCTGGGCACCGGTGGCGCCATCTTGCTGGCCTGTGCCAAAGCCACTGAAAAAAATGTGGCAGTCGCCAATGGAGACACCTTATATAAAGTGGATATACACCAGGCCGCTTTGTTTCATACACAGCAAATGGCGGAATGTACCTTGTTCCTGAAACCAATGACTGATTTTGACCGCTACGGCGTAGTGGAACTGGACAATGCTAAATTGGTAAAAAGTTTTAAAGAAAAACAATTCTACGGGCAAGGTACCATCAATGGAGGGCTTTATTTGCTGAACACTTCCAAATTCCTTGATGAAGAATTTCCTTCCAAATTCTCCTTTGAAAAAGATTATCTCGAAAAATTTTATACCATCCGCCGCATTTATGGTATTGTTCAGGATTCGTATTTTATCGATATTGGCATACCCGAAGATTTCCAAAGAGCACAGTTGGAACTTAGCCGACCATCTCTCAACTTAAAATCCATTGATAGAAGCTGGACGCTTTTTCTGGATCGTGACGGTGTCATCAACCATGAAAGAAAGGATGAGTATGTGCTGAACCCAGGTGAGTTTTTCTTTTACGATGGCGTTGAAGAAGCCTTACATCAACTCAGTAAGCAATTTGGGAAGATCGTTGTGGTTACCAATCAGCGGGGTATCAGCAAAGGGCTGATGACAGAGAAAGATCTCCGGGATATTCATCTGCATATGTGTGAAAAGATTGAAGCGGCAGGTGGCCGTATCGATAAGATATACTATTGTACGAGTATTGATAATAAGCACCCGGATCGTAAGCCCAACCCTGGTATGGCATTTCATGCAACACATGATTTCCCGGAAATAGACCTGGCAAAAACCATCATGGTGGGGAATAAACTCAGCGATATGAAATTTGGCAAAAATGCTGGTATCTACACTGTTTTTGCGGCCACTACCAACCCGGATATCCCCTATCCACACCCGGATATTGACCTTCGGTTCCCCGGACTGGCCGACTTTGCCAAAGCATTATAAATAAGTACAAAATTTTACCCGCCTTTTAGCGTTACTGCCCTGTTCGGCCCGGGCCTGAGAGCAAATTTTTGTGCAACCCGGCCCACTGTCCGGCCATCTGTAGTAAACTGTATCTTAGCATATTAATTTAAACCCCAACCCGGTGCAAAAAAACCTTCTGGCCTCATTTTTTTTAAGTCTGCTGTTTCTGTGTTTTACTACAGAAACCTTTTCTCAAAAAATAACAGCCGCCGACTTGAAAAAATTACGGGCCAAAGAAGACACACTCAGCGAATACTCGATGTACCTGAATACGGACAGCCTTCCGGAAGACCGGATGATATCCGACAGCATTTTTACCAAAACACTGGTACGGGCATTGCAAATAAAAAATTCCTTCTACTATCCTTTTGATTCTGTACTGGGTGTTTCAAAAAAATATGCACCGGATACAAGTTTCCGCATCATCACCTGGAATATTGCATTTGATGACTATTACTCCAGGCAAAAAGGAGCCATCCAGCTTCGTACGGCTGATGGTTCATTAAAACTATTGCCCCTCCGGGATGTATCTGAATTTACAAACAAACCTCAGGATTCTGTACGAACCCGCAGCAACTGGATCGGAGCCATGTATTACAACATTATTAAAACACAACACAAGGGCAAAAACTATTACACCCTGTTTGGCTTTGATAATAACAGTGTGATGAGTAGTATGAAATGGATCGAAGTGCTAACCTTCAATGAGAAGAACGAACCTGTCTTTGGCGGCCCTTTCTTTAGTTATGAAAAAGACTCCATTCCTAAGACTGTACAATACCGTTATAATATTGAATTTAAAAAAGGGGCCCGGGTACTCGTTAATTATATTGAAGACCTCGGTATGATACTGGTGGACCACCTCGTTTCTGAGAACGATGATCCTGAACACCAATGGACCTATGTACCTGATGGCGACCAGGAAGGATTTAAATGGGAAAACGGCAAGTGGATGCATATCGATAAAGTGTTCACCTTTAAACTACAGGACGGACAGGCACCTATAGGCGATCCGCTGCTGGACCCAAGAGGAAACCGGAATGAACAAAAGCTGCAGGACAAGACGGATAAAAATAAAAGTAAGGAAGGCACAAAACCTCCCATTAATTACGACAATTAATTGCCACGGCTTCCGCTTCCAGTTTCAACCTCCAATGGGTATCTTTACAGCCAATGGAGAAATTCACCACTCACATACAACCGGCTGCTGGTTTCTCACTGGGTCTGAAGGAATTATGGCAGTACAGGGAACTGTTTTACTTCTTTACCTGGCGGGATATCAAGGTAAAATATAAACAAACCTACCTGGGCATTTTGTGGGCCCTCCTCCAGCCGCTGGGCATGATGGTGATCTTTACCTTTCTTTTCTCCAAAACATGGCCGATTGATACAGCTCCTGTCCAATACCCCATTTTTGTTTTATCCGGGCTTATTTGCTGGAACCTGTTTAACAGTTCGGTTTCCCATGCCGGTGAAAGTATGATCAGGAATGCGAACATCATCAATAAGATCTATTTCCCCCGTCTCATTATTCCCGGCTCTTCGGTGCTGGTAGCCTTGTTTGACTTTTTAATGGGATTCGTCATTTTTATCATCCTTTGTTTTTATTATAAACAACCGGTTGATATATCAGCTGCCTGGTTCTTTCCGGCGGGTATCAGCCTTATTATAATTGCCGCATTTGGGGCTGGCACTTTCTTAGCCACATTAAATATAAAGTACCGGGATTTTCGTTACACGATCCCATTTTTGTTACAGGCATTATTTTTTGCTTCGCAAATTATTTATCCCCTGCAATCGATTCAGCAATCATGGATAAAATATGTGCTGGCAGTAAATCCGGTCAATGCGGCCATTGAATTATTCAGGGCACCACTTCCCGGACATACAATTGACACCACCGTCATCGGAATTGGAATCACCTCCGCCTTTATATTGCTGTTAACAGGTATTTATTACTTCAGAAAAACAGAAGCGCATTTTGCAGACCTTGCCTGATGAAACCTGCCATTGAAATACGGAACCTGGGCAAAGAATACCAACTGGCTGCATCACAACCCTATGTTGCATTACGGGATATTATTTCCGGCTCAGTAAAAAATATGTTTCGCCAGGAAAATAAGCGGGCTGAAAAATTTTGGGCCTTGCAGGATATCAACCTGGATATTCAGCCTGGAGAAAGAGTAGGTATTATTGGCCGTAATGGTGCCGGCAAAAGCACATTGCTGAAGATCATCAGCCGCATCACTCCCCCTACTACCGGCAAAGCGATCATCCGGGGAAGAGTAGGCAGCCTCCTGGAAGTAGGCACTGGTTTCCACCCGGAACTGACAGGAAAAGAAAATATTTACCTCAATGGTTCGATACTGGGCTTAAAAAAAGCAGAGATCAGTAAACAACTAGATGCCATCATTGATTTCAGTGGTGTGGAAAAATTCATTGATACTCCGCTAAAACACTACAGCAGCGGGATGCAATTGCGGCTGGCCTTTTCAGTAGCAGCACATTTAGAACCTGAAATATTGCTGATCGATGAAGTGCTCGCAGTTGGCGACATCGAATTTCAGAAAAAGTGCATTGGTAAGATGGAAGAAGTAAGTAAAAGCCACGGACGTACTATTCTGTTTGTGAGTCATAATCTCGACAGCCTTCGAAAATTTTGTCCTGTTACTGTATTGCTGGATACTGGACGGGTCGTTGAGCAGGGAAATACAGAAAAGATCATCTCCTTATATGTATCCAACCATTTAGAAACGAATGCAACAATGAGTTGGGAAAAGGGAACGAGTTCGTATAATAACGAAGTGACTCTTTACAAAACCTGGTTACACGATGACAATGGCGTAACCCGTTCCCGGTTTGACACTACAGAAAAGGTGGGTATCAGTATGGAATACGAAGTGCTGAAAGATGATAGTACATTCACACACGGAATAAATGTCTTTAACCAGGAGCAGGTGAATATTTTCAACTCACACGATGTAACGACCGGAAAGGAAGAACCCAAAAAGAAAAAAGGCATCTACAAAGCCACTGCATGGATCCCCGGCAACCTGTTGCCTGAAGGAATATTCAGTATCAGTGTAGCGATCTTTTTACCCAACCCGTTAGATGTGTTGATCCATCAGCAAAATAAACTGAGCTTTGAAATGTTCACCGATTTTTCAAAGCTTTCGGCAAGAGGAAACTATGCAGATGATTTTCCGGGAGTGGTACGGCCCTTGTTGACCTGGGAACTGACAAAAAAATAGTAAGCGAATGTTCCATTTCTCAAAACATAAGAGCTTTAAACTTAAAGATATTGATATTGGCCATCACCGGGTTACTTACAAAGGTATTCCAGCCATCAAATGCCCGTTTGATTATGTGCTGTATCAAATGCTGATCATGGAAGTAAAACCTGACCTGCTCATTGAAGTTGGAACGAATAAAGGAGGCTCATCACTTTACCTCGCCGATCTGCTGGAACTGAATGGACATGGAATATTACATACCATTGATGTTTCCACCAACAAAGAAGATGTGATGCTCCACACTCATCCCCGGGTAAAATTATTCAAAGATGGCTTTGTGGGATATGATACCAGCAGCTTACCTGGTTACAACAAAATAATGGTGATTGAAGATGGCTCTCATATGTACGAAGATGTGAAAGCCACACTTGAAAAATTGACTCCATTTGTAAGCGCCGGTTCTTATTTCATTGTGGAAGATGGTATTGTAACTGATCTGGGACTGGAAAAAGAATTCAATGGCGGCCCACAAAAGGCTATCAGGGAATTTCTGGAAAAAAATAACAACTTTACGATAGACAGAAAATGGTGCGATTTTTTTGGGCCTAATGCGACTTTCAATGTAAATGGTTATTTGAAAAAAATATCCTGACCGCAAATGAATAAACAACCTGCCTGGACGGGAGAACGACTGGAACCTTTTGTGTTCAATGAAACTGCCATTGAACACCTGCATCGCTATGCCCTTGCTATGGAACTTGCTGCCGGAAAAAAAGTACTTGATATTGCCTGCGGCGAAGGATACGGAACGAGTTTGCTGGCATCAAAAGCTGCACATGTTACCGGGATGGATACTGACAGCAGTACCATAGAAAAAGCAATAGTAAAATATAAAAAAGAAAACATCCGGTTTGTTGTAGCAAAAGCCGAAAGGATCACTGCGGCTGACAATGAGTTTGACCTGGTGGTAAGTTTTGAAACACTGGAGCATTTGGAAGATCAGGAAACCATGATAAAAGAAATAAAACGGGTACTGAAGCCTGGTGGCCTTCTTATTATCTCAACCCCTGATAAAAAGTATTATTCAGATAAGCGGCAGTATACAAATCCCTTTCATAGAAAAGAATTATATGCCGGGGAGTTTGAAGCGCTGTTACGGTCAACTTTCAGCAACATCCAGATTCTTCAACAGCAGATGACATTTTCTTCACTAATTACATCCGGAGCACCTACCGGTCTTGATACTTATACAGGAGACTTCAACAAAATAGAAAAGAAAAGCATTCCGGAGCCGTTATACCTTCTTGCCCTTGCGTCCAATGCTGAATTGCCCGCATTACCTGACAGCCTTTTCAACGGTAATTCCATTGTGGAACAGGCTTTGGCTGAAAGAGAAAAGATGGTGACGGGTACGATCACCTATAAACTGGGGCATTTCTTGCTCTACCCGCTTAAACTGATCAGAAAGCTCTTAAAAAAATAATACCGGCCCGGATGATTCAATTCTCAGTCATAATCCCCAATTACAATCATGCCCCTTTTTTGAGGGAACGTATTGAATCTGTTTTATCCCAAACTTACCAGGATTTTGAACTGATACTGCTTGACGACTGCTCCACCGATAACAGCAGAGAGATAATTGAAAGCTACAGGCAGCACCCGAAGGTGAGTCATATTGTTTATGCAGAACAAAACAGCGGTTCTCCTTTCCGGCAATGGCAAAAAGGAATAGATTTGGTAAAGAGCGACATTAAGTGGATATGGATAGCAGAAAGTGATGATGTGGCCATGCCGGAATTCCTTGAAGCAGCTGCTGATAAGATTGATACTAATAAAGACGCCTGCTTGTATTTCTGTAATTCTCTAGTAGAAATACCCGGGCAGGCCAACACCACAACGACGGCTCTTTCCAATACCTTTTTCCGGTCATCCGCCTGGGATAATAGTTACTGTGTCAATGGGATTGACGAACTTAACAGGGTACTTAAATTTGGCTCCCCAATTTTAAATGTGAGTGCTGTAGTGTTCAACAAACATGTCTTCAAAGCCAGGAAAATCGATCTTTCCGGGTTCAGGTATTATGGAGATTGGTACGCTTATATCCAGATGTGCCCTGACATTTCAGTTATTTATAATAATAATATTTACAATCGCTACCGGAGAACTGACCAAAGTCACAGCAAGTTGATGGATGTTGAAAGCAAAATACAAGTGAAAGAGGAATGTTTCCGTATTTTGCTGCACTTACAAAAATCAAGTGTAGTAAAAGACAAGAAAAAGCTTATGACCTGGTTCGTTAGAAAGTATGTTGGCTTTGGGATTATGTCGGATGGGCTGCCAGTAATCTGGAAGCTTACCATAAGATATTATTCCATTAATTTCAGGCTGGCAACAAGGGTTTTAATAAAAACTCTCTTACTAAAACTACGACCTTTGAGTAAAAAGTAATTAATGCGAGCATTTTGTACAATCATAACGCATAACTATATGCCCTATGCACTAACGCTGTATAAGTCGCTGGTTCGCTTTAATAAGGAAGAAAAGCTGATTGTCTTGGTGGTCGATAATGCTGGCAAATTACCGTCAGAGGAAATACCGGGCATCAGCTTTATAAGTATAGATACTATTTATACAATACAGAAAGCAGATGTCATTTATAACAAATATGGAGAAACTGATACGGATGCCCTACGCTGGGGATTCAAGCCAGTTCTGATTTCCTTCCTGTTGGATAAAGGCTTCACAAAGGTTATTTATGCAGATTGTGATCTCTTTTTTTTTAATGGTTACGAATTTCTGTTCAGTGAACTGGATCAATATGCCACCATACTTACTCCGGGCAGAACAACTAGAAGTCCTCAGGTCCATGAAGAAGAATTCCTTTCTGGTTATAAATATGGGCAATTCAATGCCGGGCTTATTGGCGCAACGGAACGCTCAATTCCAATGCTGAAATGGTGGGCAGAATGCTGTGCTTACAGGATAGAAACCAATTTCCTAG
This sequence comes from Chitinophagaceae bacterium, assembly GCA_040080515.1. Classification (GTDB taxonomy): domain Bacteria; phylum Bacteroidota; class Bacteroidia; order Chitinophagales; family Chitinophagaceae; genus JJ008. Next base: position 8,296 of record JBEBIF010000098.1, read on the forward strand.
ATGGGTTGTTTGTAGATCAAAAATACCTTGATGCCGTCCCCGTACTGTTTGAAAATATTGGCATTATAAAACATAAAGGATGTAATATTGCTTTCTGGAACCAGCATGAATGCAAACGGGAGTTTAAAGAAAACAGGGTGTGGATCAATGGTGAATTCCCCATCATTTTTATTCATTTTAATAGCCGGTATATACCCGAGTTGTTAAATGGCAACGATCCGCTAATCTACCCTTATTACCTGGAATATGAAAGAACATTTAGTGAATCCGGGAAAAAATTAACCGAATTCATTCCTGGAGCACCTGAATATAAAACACCCACCTTACTGGTAAGAGTAAAACGTAAATTACTGTTGAGAACAAGGATAAAAAGATGGTTGTTCAAGTTAAGTCAGAAGTAATAAACCCTCATTTCTAAAATGACGATCTGTATCGCTACCAGTAACTTCCCACCACAAATTGGAGGTATTGCCACCTTCTACGGGCATCTTACAAACTTGCTGATAAAAGAGGGGCATCGGGTACTTGTGCTGATACCAGATGATATTGACACAAAAAATAATGCAGACGAAATAACTGAAAGGGGTGGCTTGACAACTATTGTGCTCAGAAACAGCTATCGCCAGTTTCTTTCTGACCATACACCTTATTTTCCTCCTGGCGGTCTTTGTGCGGCGGGGTGGATTGCTACCGGTATGGCAATGAAAGACTGGTTGTTGAAAAATCATAAAACCTATGGTATTGACATTATTGAAGTCAGCGACTATGGGGGGGCAGGTATTTTTCTTATGTCCGGAAATTTGCCACCCGTGGTGGTTACTGGCCATGGTACGTTCACACAATTGAGCCGATATAACAGTGTAAGAGAAGATTCTCAAACTGAAGTCGTCAGAAAACTTGAATTGCTATCCTTACAAAAAGCCGATGCCATACTTCCATATAGCCCATTAAACCAGGCTGATCTGACAAAACTCGTAAAAAGACAAATACTTTTCGCAACAGCTCCCTGGCAGGAATCAAAGAAAGAGATAGAAAAAGAAACTGATGATTTTATTTATGTAGCCGGAGGTTTACAAAAAATAAAAGGTGCTGTTGTATTAGCCAGGGCAATAAGGATCCTTGCAAAACAAAATGACCAGATCAGGCTGTATTGGGCAGGAGGCGATACTTATACTGCACCGCGGGCAAAAAAAATGAGTGAGTATCTGCAAAAGAAATTTCCAGACATATGGGACAAGAATTTTATATGGCTAAAAGAACTACTACATTCTGAATCAATGGACAGAATGGCACGGTCTGCTATTGTTGTTATCCCTTCTGAATGGGAAACGCTGAACTTTGTGGCACTGGAAGCGGCCTCCTTAAATAAACCCATTATCATGACATCTTCAACAGGCGCTGCGTATCTCTTTCATCATGGTGAAGATGCATATATTGTACCAGCCAACGACCCGGGGCAACTGGCTGAAGCTATCCTTTACCTCCAAAACAATACTCTATTACGAAATAAACTCGGTACAAATGCGGCTGCATCTTTAAAAAAAGTATTTGAAGGAAAAAAGGGAATTGAAGAAAGAATTCTCATTTATACTAAAGTTATTCAAAACCGGAGAACTGCAGGTAATCGCATTGAAAATGAATTAAGCTTTCTGAGTGAATACCTAACACCTGGAAGAAAATATTTCTTGAAAGTAAAAGACTTTTTGAAAAGGGTACTTAGTCGCTGAAATTATGAAGACAAATATTCACCATATTGCCTTTCTCTGCTCCCGGCTCGATCTGCCGGGCGGTATTGAAAGAGCGGTGGTCAATACGGCCAACCTGTTTGCTGATAAAGGACATAAAGTAACACTGGTTGTACTTGATGATACCGGCAAGAGTTTCTATCCCATACATTCATCTGTTGC
>JBEBIF010000523.1:0-2261 GCA_040080515.1 Chitinophagaceae bacterium
ATCTTCCAGGTCTGCATACATCTTAAATAACGCCTGTTCCTTTTTTTCAAACCCGGTTCCTGTTTGCAGGTACAATTGGCCCGCCTGCCCTTTGGCACCACCGATATACATATCTTCCAGTCCATCTCCATTCACATCCCCTGTTGCCAGTTTAGGCCCTTCTCTTGACAGCAGCTCCGGTAGGTTCCTTTCATAATAAAAATCTATATACTCATCTTCAGTATGTTTGTCCAGTGCTATCGTTACCGGTTCTAATAATGTAGCTGCTGGTGTTACGGCTATCGGCTTTGCCGGCGGAGTGCTTGCCAACGGTTGTTCTATGTGGTGCACTTTGTTCAGCTCCGGTTTTTGATACGTTGTCGTGCTTCTGTCCGGCCATGTCACTGTCATCGAGTCCACCACTGTCAGTTTGCCCAGTCCTATTACCTGTTTGTAATCCACACTGCTCTGAAATCCTCTGCTTGGCACCACCTCCCGGTAAAATACTTCTGTTCCCTTATACAATTTTATCTTGCTGCCTATCGCATAGGTATTGCCCCCCTTCCCTTTTAATACCAACCCGATGTAACTGTTCCCGTTCTGCTCACGGCTGTTATTCTTATACACAAAACTTGCCTGGTTCTCATTGTTCACCACCAGGTCCAGGTCCCCATCATTGTCTAAGTCGCCGTAAGCAACACTGTTAGAAAACGAAGGTTCATCTAATCCCCATGCTTTTGCCATGTCGGTAAAATTTAATTGCCCGTCATTTTTAAAGACCCGGTTGGCTAATGGCGTTACCGGAATATGCCGGAGCACTTCATCTATTTCATCCCGCTTACCGGTTTGCAACATTTTTTGATATACATCATTGGAAAAAAAGTCGAGAAAATCAAGATCGCCCAGATCCTTGTTGATTCCGTTACAGATGAACAGGTCGTTGAAACCATCATTATCTGCATCCAGGAATACAGCACCCCAGCTCCAGTCGGTTCCAAACACTTTACTGTAATTGCTTATTTCAGAAAAAGTGCCGTTCTTATTATTTAATTGCAATGCATTCTTTACATACTGGTTATATAATCCCTGCTTTAGCTTGGAGAGGTACAGGTCAATATTATCGAATGTACCGGTTGTCTTCAGCCGGTAGTCATCATCGGGAATCATGTCCGTGGTAAAGATTTCCGGATAGCCGTCATTATTGATGTCTGCAAGATCACTGCTCATAGATGACATGCTGATCTGCTGGATACATTCCTCCAGTTTATCAGTAAATGTTCCATTCTTTTGGTTGATATACAAATAGTCTTTTTCTATAAAATCATTTCCTACATAAATGTCCGGGTAATTGTCTCCATTAATATCTCCCACTGAAACGCCCAGGCCAAAACTGATCAGCCCGGTATGAAGCCCGGCTTCTTTGGTCACTTCTGAAAAGCGGCCACCATCATTCCGGAATAAATGATTTCCACCACCCTTCATCTTATCATCTCCGGTCCATTGGTCAATGTCCGTATCCCGCATACCCGCATAATTCAAAGAACTAAAAGGCAAAGGGCTGTTATTGATGACAAGGCAATCCAGGTCGCCGTCCATATCATAATCAAAGAAAGTGGCTTGGGTGCAAAAACCGGAATGGTCTAAACCATATGCTGCAGCCGATTCTGTGAATGATAAATTTTTATTGTTAATGTAAAGTTTGTTGCGGCGGTTGCCGTCGTTGATTCGTCCGGAATTGCAAACATAGATGTCCAGCCAGCCATCATTGTTCACATCAGCCATTACCGCACCAGTGCTCCACATACTGTCCTGTTTCATCCCGGATTTGCCGGTGATATCTTCAAATTTAAAATTGCCTTTGTTCAGGTACAGTTTATTCTCCCCCTGGTTGCTTGTCAGCAACACATCACATAAGCTGTCATTATTGATATCACCGATGGCAACACCACCGCCATTATAAAAATTGCGAAACAGGAAACTGTTATCGGTTTTACTATCCACTACTGTGTTGGTAAAATTGATACCCGACTCATCCATTTTACTGAACAAGGGCTTATCGTCCGTTTTTTTAGTGCCACATGATAAAGCAGTGAGCAGCATAAAACAACCGGCCAAACAATATATAATGCTTACACTCCTCATTATACTTTATATTCTCACTATCTGTTTTTATTAGTCTTATTGCTTCAGCTGGTACACTACCGGTTTTTCATTATTGATCACAGCGATGATGTAACGGCCACCCACCACTTTGATATCCTTCACCTCTCCCCTTACCAGCA
>JBEBIF010000099.1:0-10174 GCA_040080515.1 Chitinophagaceae bacterium
CTGACCTTCCTGGGTCATGTAAAAAACCAGCCCCTGTTTCAGCTCAGCTTTACCGGCAATGAATTGCAGAATGATTTTACTATCATCATCACTGATGACTACGGTAATTCACTCTATCGTGAAAACATTAAAGCAGAAACATTTACAAAAAAATTCCTGCTGAACACGGAAGAGCTGGGTGATGAAACACTGCACTTCACGATCTTTTGTAAGAACACAAAAAAATCTGTTGTGTATGCGGTAAACCGCAGTACCCGCCAGGTTCAGGATGTGGTGGTAAGCGAAGTAAAATAAACAGCACTCTATATCCTTATTTCAGAATGATCCCCGGCCCTTGCCGGGGATCTTTTATTGCTCTATGAGGAGTTCACTAAATTGTGCAAATTCCGCAAGAAACGGGTGGGGCTGCAGCATTCCCGGTTTTATATTTACATAATGAAACCGGAATACAACACAATAGAATCAGCCATAAAATTCATCAGGGAAAATTTTAAAACGCAACCCGATCTGAACGAAGTGGCAAAAAAAGTACACCTTAGCCCTTTTCATTTTCAGCGGATGTTTAAAGAATGGGCCGGCATCAGTCCAAAAAAATTCTTACAGTACATCAGCATCGAACATGCCAAGCAATTGCTGGCAAAAGATTTTTCACTGGCCGATGTAAGTTTTGAAACGGGTCTCTCCGGAACCAGCCGCCTTCATGATCTTTTTATTACCGTGGAAGGAATGACACCCGGCGAATATAAGAACGGTGGTGAAAAGCTGGTGATCAATTACAGCCACGCCGAATCGCCCTTTGGAGATATACTGATCGCCTCCACTCCAAAAGGTATCTGTCATTTATCTTTTGTCAAAAAAGACGACCGTACCATTGCACCACTTCAATCGATTTTTCCAAATGCGGCGATCATTCAGAAAACAGATTTTCTCCAACAAGATGCACTCACCATTTTTACCAACGACTGGAATAACCTGCCACAGGTAAAATTGCATCTTAAAGGAACAGCCTTTCAACTGAAAGTATGGCAATCATTATTGCAAATCCCTTTTGCTAATGTGAATACCTATGGCGGTATTGCTGCAGCTATTGAACAACCCAATGCATCCAGGGCAGTTGGTACTGCTATTGGCAGCAATCCGGTAGCTTATTTAATACCCTGTCACCGGGTCATTAGATCAACCGGCCTTACGGGGGATTATCATTGGGGGAGCAATAAAAAAGCAGCTATTCTTGGATGGGAAGCAGCCCAACAATTTGGTGAATAACAAGTCAGCAAGAAACGGGTTGATATGCCATCGTTCTTACTCCAACTTTACAGCAACAAAAAAAATTATACAATGAAAACATTTATCCTTATTCACGGTTCCTGGCACAGTGCCTGGAACTGGCACAAAGTAGTTCCGCTTCTGGAAAAACAAGGTCACACCGCCATTGCTGTTGACCTGCCCGGTATGGGCCGGGATAAAACTCCTATATCAGAAGTAAGAATGAAAAACACAGTTGAAAAGATCTGTTCGTTAATTGACAGTATCGATGGACCCGTAATTTTGCTGGGTCATAGTAAGAATGGTATCCTGATCTCGCAGACGGCAGAATACCGGCCAGACAAGATCGAAAAGCTAATTTATCTCGCTGCCAACCTTATTCCCAATGGCACAACACAGCGGGAATATTCGATGCAGGATACGGAAGGGATATTAAGACCTTTTGTAACGCAGTACCCCGAACTGAATGCCCATACATTACAGAGAGAAATTTATAAAGAGGGATTGTATCACGACTGCGATGATGATATCATTCAGCTGGCAAATGTTTTATTAAGTCATGAAACGGCAGAGTCAGCCACTACGCCTTTACAACTAACCGAGGAAAACTATGGACGGGTACCCCGGTATTATATCGAATGTTTGCAGGACAAGGCCATTACTCCTTTTCTGCAACAAAAAATGTACACAGAAATGCCTTGTAAAAAAGTGTACCGTATGGATACCAGTCATTCTCCTTTCTTCAGCAGGCCACAGGAACTGGTGGATATTCTGGGTGAGATAGCCAATGACTAACCAGGTGCTGCTCTTGTTATGACCGGAGCCTTGACCCTATAAATGAGTAAAGCTGCCTTTAGGGCAGCTTTACTACTAGAGTACCATTCATTTCATGATTTTACTTTTAGGTTCTGAGAATGGTTTTCATCGAATCTGGCTTTCATTGGATTGGATTTGGTTTTCACAGCGATACCAGACGATTTTTCATTTTTGGACATTGGATTTCTAAACCTATAAAAGAGCAATTTTAAATTCTTATTGTCAGATCGTTTCGATTCTGCCTCATTACTTTGCAGTAACAGTTCAGAAACATCTTTACTTTATGATCCCGGGAAAATGATAAGGCGGAAAGGCAGCACTGCCAGTCGCAGAAATTATACATTTTACACAGGGTTGAATCGTCAATTACTTACGGGTTTTTCAGGGATTTGGATTGCCAGATTTACTATTAGCTGGCTGCGTTGTTCGAACACAAACGTACAACATGATTTTAATTCATCATATAGTAAAATCACTTAGGAAAAATATGTATTGAAACTTAATAAAATAAGGGTGTTGTAACCGTTACATTGTGCCCAATGGCTTGATTTCCAAACTTTCTTAAAATAACTGGCACTAAAATACATGGTATCGTAAAATTTCTATCCGCCTCATTTATAGCCTGCTCTTACTTGAGAGACCTCATTTCCTTGTTCAGATCTTCCTCTGAAATGTCAGTCAATTCCAGCTCTGCCGTAGCTCCTTTCTCAGTAGTAAATTCCTTTCGGGAAAAAAAATAGGCCCCATCTCTTTTTCCTATTGCAACGATCACTACTTTTTGCCCGGGTGGTACTTTTGGTATAGTGTAAAGGGCATTGCTCTTACCCTCATCTGAATAAGCCGGCATATACGAACTAAGGTTTTTAAAATAAACCATGACTGTAGCTCCCCTGAACCCCGGTGTGCTCACATAAAAATTACCTGTATTGGGATAATTCAGGAAGCGGTCGCAATTGATCCAGTTAAGGCTTTGTGTTACGCCCACGTACTCACTGCGGTAAAACTTTACCAGGAAAGTAGTATCGAAATTTTGAATGCCGTACTGCCGCTTTCCCTTGTTGCGGTACTTTACTTTTACTGTGGACCGGAGTGTTACCGAATCAATCTTTTCAATTTGATTGGTCACTTGCTTTGCATCACTTTTATTTCCAAAAGGTATTTCAAATAACCACCAGTTGGCCGTATGCGGTGTGTATTCATCTGTATATTTATATCCCTTTCTCCAGTTTTCATACTTTATCTCAGGTATGACCAGGTCATCCAGCTTACTCAATTTACGGGGCCAATCCCAGTAACTGAACTTTTTGGAGAACACACTGTTTGTGTTTCGCCATACGCTACTGTCTGAACGGTGACCCATTGTAAATACATTCATATTTCCGGCTACCTGGTTCACCACTGGCATTTTTAGCGTTACAGGCTTTCTTGATTTTGTATCCATGGTATCATTTCCCTGTATAATCACCAGCGTAAACATTCCCCCGGTTTGCAATAACCCCTTATCGGAGTTGGTGTTCAATCCGCTTGAGATTATATCACCTGGATTATAGTATTCTTTCAACAGTATTTCAGCATTCCCGTTTACGAGTTCACCTTTCTTATTTTGGATACTTCCCGGAGGGATCGCCAGTTTGGTGCCATCCTTACCAGTAATAAAAATCGTGTCATCGAAGTTCACAGCAAACCGTTGTGTTTCCACGTCCCGGAAAAAAGGCTCCACTTCTGTTACCGGTTGGGGGGCTTCTTCATAATACACTACGATAACCACCCTTCTGTTCACCGCCTGCTTTTCATCAGCATCGGTAATAAGTCTGTCTTCTCCGCTGAAATTTATGCGGGCACTTACTGAAGAAGGTATATAAGGTTTTAATAAATTATTGACTGCTTCGCTTCTTGCCCGTGAAAGAGTATAGTTATAATTATTAGTCCCCTGCTTATCAGTATGTCCTTCAATGCTTACTCCTGTTACAGGTAATTGCTTTATTTTTTCGCCAAAAGAATGGAGATCTCTTGTTGCTGCAGCGGAAGGCTGAGCAATATCAAGGTCGAAATATACAGTGTGGGTAACAGATTGCTGAGAGAAAGAAGAGGTAACGATCAGCAGGCAAATACTTACGTAAAGATGTCTCATGCTATATGTTTTGGTGAATGCGTTCAAATTAGACACAGTTATGGATATAAAAAAAGGGGCGAGAGCTCTTTAACAGATCATAAACGCATTTGGATAATCAGATCCGGTTTTTTTAAAATTTCCATAACAATACTGCAACGAGTACAAGGATGGTCCATCGCTGAATGGGGTTGCTTAGTTATCAAAATTCTTGCTCCATGATGGATACTAAAAGCATTTATAAAGTAACTTTAAGTCATCATGAAAATAATAATAACAGGGGCCACCGGGCTTATAGGCGCCGAACTTGTACGGCAGGCAATAGCCGATACGGCTGTGGACGAACTGATATTACTGGTTCGTAACCAGCCTGAAATGCAACATCCGAAAATAACTGTAGTGATTCACCATGATTTTTTCAACTACACAGGATTGGAGCACTATTTTTCAAAAGCCACTGCCATTGTCTGGTGTTTAGGTATTTCACAAACACAGGTAAGCAGACAGCAATATGAAAACATTACGTTTGGCTACCTGGATGCCTGTTCCCGGTTTTGCCTGCAGGTACACCCATCTGTTCGATTTGTATTTGTAAGTGGTGATGGTGCCGACAGAACAGAAAAAAGCCGCACCCTATTTAAGCGCATAAAAGGGAAAGCAGAAAATGCATTGCTGCGATCTGGTATGAAAGATATTTACATTGCCCGCCCTGATGCCGTAAGGCCTAAACACAAAAATAAAAAGGCCCCGCTGGCTTATAAACTGGTTTATCCTTTGTTTCCCCTGGTGGCAAAACTGGCTCCGAACAAAGTAATCTGGTCGGATGTGCTGGCAAGAGCCTTATTACATATTGTAAAAAATGGTTATAAATCGAATACGGCGGAAAATATAGAATTGAGGATACTCGGAAAAACACAATAAATGGGTTGATACTGCTGTCAAATTCGCCGGATAGCCTAAAACTTAACATCCGCTGTGTTATGTAATTATTAACTTTACGCTACTTAAATAGCAATAAAAATGAGTAATACCTTATCTACACTTCCGCAGAAAATTTCCAAAAAAGAAGCCAGGAAACTGGTGTACGAAAAACTGGCAGTTGCCCTGGCAGAGTACAAAGACAGTTTGAAAGAAAAGAGGTTCATCAGCAACCTGAAAAAAGCCAGCAGACTATTTGCCGCCGACATTGCAAAAACAATTGGCCGCAAAAAAGAAAAGGCTGTAAAAAAACCAAAGAAGATGAAGCCAGTAGCAACAGAGGCTAAAGCTAAAGAAGCATCTTAATAAAATCCCTTTTACTAGAATCCTCTTATAATAATTTGTCGCACCGGAGTTGACCTGGTGCGGCTTTTTTTATTAACTACACGAATTGAAATTTGCTGCCATTGAGCCGGATCTTACTTTCACAAAGAATGCATTCCGAACCTACACCCGCTTCTTCAAACTTTTGTACGTTTATTCTATGAGAAAGTCGCCCGTCATTTTATTAACCGTTCTTTGTTTATCCCGCAAAAAGAATATAGCCCGGGGAGAGTTACGAATCAGTACCCGCAATGATAGTTTGATACTTCCAGTATTTTTTCCCATTTTTTACCATCCCATTGGTACGCATTGAAGTTTGTGCCTTCGAAGGCTTGCGTAATGGTGAAGAGCTCTGCGATTCCATTATCATCAAAATCCAAAATATCCAGCAGCAATTCCTGGTAGATGCCTCCATCTACATCTTTTATATCTCCGCTCATTACTCCATCTTCTTTTATTTTATCGCACACACTGTAATTAATGGAATAGCCGCCGACCTTTGACCTGGTGGCAATAAAGAACAGCAATGCCCTCTCTTTTGCTGATGGTGCCACGGTATATGTTCCCACGATCTCGTTCACCTTGTTATTATCTGCATCGATGCTGGTCAGCTTTACTAATTTCATCCCCTTCACCAGCACGTTATTCTTTTTAAATTCTTTGATAACCAGTTTCTCTATTGCTGCTCTTTCTGCAACGGATGGCGCCTTTCGTACACCGGCTGCAGGTTTAGTGGTCCTGATATTGGTGGCCAGGGCCATTTCAAAACCTTTCAGTTTTACTTTTTGTGATGTTGTGATCACTTGTGCTGTGGCACCACCACACTCTGTTCCCACGAAACTTTTTACAACTGATACTTTACCATTTTCCTTTCCGCCATAAATTAAACGATAAGAAGCTTTGGGTTGGTAATAAAGCGCATCGAAATCCAATAAGGTGTCACCGGCATCCCCGCCACCGACTGCCGGCAACAACTTTCCTTCCTTCACTTTTGCTATTGGCTCCACAGATTGTCCATCATCTAATACAGCAAATATGATTTTGGGCGGCACTACCGACTGTTCCTCATGTGTAAAGGCGAAAGAGATGAAGATCATGGTCAGGCAGAAGGCAGATAGCTTTTTCATTGGGAAATTTTACTAAAGGTAGAAGAACAATTTTATTCAGGTAATTCATTTCCCAAAAACAGGCATCATTTCAGGTAAAACTATTTGGCTAGAGCCCTTGGAGACAATTCAGTTGACACGGCATAACGGCCGTTGCAACTCGTCAGGGCGACAAAAGACTAAAAGCCCCAACTTTCGTCAGGGCTTCTCTAAATTACTTCTTCTTCCCGTTCTTCTCCAACTCGGGTGCTTCATTTCGAAAGACCACCGTATTGTCAAATACATCTACTAACACTGGATGAGTCTTATCAATATCGCCTGCCAGTATCCGTTTGCTCAGCTGGTTCACAATCTCTTTTTGTATCAACCGCTTCAGCGGCCGGGCACCAAACTGCGGGTCAAAGCCCTGCTCCGCCAGGAAATCCAGTGCATAATCGCTGAACTGTAATTGTATGCCGCTATCTGCTACTAATTTCTTCAGGTTGTTCAACTGTATCTGTACAATGCTTTTTATCTCTTTTCTCATTAATGGCCGGAACATGATGATCTCATCCACCCGGTTCAGAAACTCGGGCCGTATGGTTTGGCGCAGCAGGGTCATTACTTCCAGCTTTGCCTTATCGGTTACTTCATCTACATTCTTCTCACTTACTTTTTCAAAAGCATCCTGTATCAGGTGGCTGCCGATATTGCTCGTCATGATGATAATAGTGTTCTTAAAGTTCACCACCCGGCCTTTGTTATCGGTAAGTCGTCCATCATCCAATACTTGCAGCAGTACGTTCCATACATCAGGATGTGCTTTTTCTATTTCATCCAGTAATACCACACTATAAGGTTTTCTTCTAACGGCTTCTGTCAGCTGCCCGCCTTCATCATAGCCTACATAACCTGGAGGGGCGCCTACCAGCCGTGACACGGTATGTTTTTCCTGGTACTCACTCATATCTATCCTCGTCATCATACTTTCATCATCAAACAAATATTCGGCAAGGGCTTTCGCCAGTTCTGTTTTACCCACACCGGTAGTACCAAGAAAAATAAAGGAACCAATAGGCTTCTTTGGATCTTGCAATCCGGCACGGCTTCTTCTTATAGCATCAGCTACAGCACTAATGGCTTCATCCTGCCCTACTACTCGTTCATGAAGATGGTCTTCCAGTTTCAGCAGTTTGTCTTTATCACTTTGCAGCATCTTCGTTACCGGTATGCCGGTGGCTTTGGCAATACTTTCGGCAATGTCTTCAGCATCTACTTCTTCTTTGAGCAAACGTTTCTCACCACTCTCCTCAATTTGCTTTGTAATATCTGTGATGAGCTGTTCCTGCTGCTGAATCTTTCCATAGCGTATCTCGGCTACTTTTCCATAATCACCTTCCCGTTCTGCCCGCTCTGCCAGTTGTTTCAGGCTTTCTATTTCTGCTTTGGCATTCTGCACTTTTTCTACCAGCTCTTTTTCCTGGCTCCATTTTGCTTTGTAGGTATCCCTTGTTACAGACAGGTTAGCGATCTCCGTATTCAGTTCATGCAGTTTCGCTTCATCATTCTCTCTTTTGATGGCTTCCCGCTCTATCTCCAATTGCCGGATCTGTCTTTCGAGTGTATCCAGTTCTTCGGGCATGCTGTTCATTTCCAAACGCAGCTTAGCAGCGCTTTCATCAATCAGGTCAATCGCCTTATCCGGCAAGAAACGATCCGTGATATACCGGCTGGATAGTTCCACTGCTGCAATGATCGCTTCATCTTTTATGCGTACATGGTGGTGTGTTTCATAGCGGTCTTTCAATCCTCTTAAGATGGAGATTGCATCCTCCACGTTAGGTTCATCGATTATCACTTTCTGAAACCGTCTTTCCAGTGCTTTATCTTTTTCAAAAAATTTCTGGTATTCATTTAAGGTGGTGGCTCCTACTGCCCGCAGATCGCCTTTGGCCAATGCCGGTTTTAAAATATTAGCGGCGTCCATAGCGCCTTCTCCACCGCCTGCACCTACAAGAGTATGAATCTCATCAATGAAAAGGATGATATCTCCGTCGCTGCCCGCTACTTCCTTTACCACTCCCTTTAATCTTTCTTCAAACTCTCCTTTGTATTTGGCTCCGGCTATCAGCAATCCCATATCCAGCGCATAGATGGTCTTATTTTTCAGATTCTCAGGTACATCTCCATTTACGATCCGGTGTGCAATGCCTTCGGCAATAGCAGTCTTACCCACACCTGGTTCACCTACCAGTATCGGGTTGTTCTTAGTTCTGCGGGAAAGTATATGTAATGTCCTTCTTATCTCTTCATCACGGCCGATCACTGGATCAAGCTTTCCTTGTCTTGCCAGTTCATTTAAGTTTTTGGCATATTTATTCAGCGCATTGTATTCCTGCGATTGTGTTTGCGATGTAACGGTCTCTCCTTTTCTCAATTCTTTGATAGCTGCCAATAATCCTTTTTCGGTAAGACCGGCATCTTTCAGCAATTTGGCGGAGGAGTCATTACCCTGTACAATGGCGAGTAACAAATGCTCTGTCGTTACAAATTCATCTTTGAATTGCTTCAACGCTGCACCAGCCCTCAATACCACACTGTTGGCATCCCGGCTTATTTGTTGAGCGGGTTCGCCAGATGCTTTGGGCAACTTGCTGATGAGTTCATCCAGTTTGGTGTCCACCAGGTTCACGGTCACATTATTCTTTTTTAGCAGGTAGTCCACGGGTGAGTCTTCCTGTTCGAGCAACGCCTTTAATATATGCTCCGTCTCAATGTTCGGGCTTTTGGCATTGAACGCAATTTGCTGGGCCTGTTGAAAGGCTTCAGCGGCTTTTATGGTAAAATTTCCTAAGTTCATGTGGTATAAATTTGAAAATGTGAGAATTTGGAAATATGAAAATGATTTTGTCACCAACTTTAGTTCCCTGATCATCTTCGTTGCAGTTTACCCGCCGGGGCGGGTCGCACTCTTGTACTTCCTGTTCTTTGCTCAGCAGGGAAGCCCAATAGAATTACTGAAACTGGCTACATAAAATCAAATAACTTTAAACCTGTCTCTCAAATACTACTCCAATCCCTCAAATCAGCAACTATGTCATACAAAGTTAGCGCTATCTGCCTCAAAGTCATGTCTGCAGTGGCTTTCCTGCTATTATTGCAGCCGGCAAGGGCCCAGTACGACTGGTCGAAGCTGGATGCGGAACTTCAGGCCAAACAAAAACTTTTGGGGAATAATGTCGTCACTATGATCTGGTCGAAGACTCCTTCGGGAAATGGCGATTCACTCGTATATAAAAAGGAAATGGGTGAATTTAACTCAAAGACCCAGGCTCCCATTGCCAGCTGTAGTAAATGGCTGACAGCAGCACTGGTGATGCAATTTGTGGATGAAGGCAAATTATCGCTGGATGATAAAGTGGTAAAGTATATCCCGGAATTTGAAAAATATTTCAAAAGTTATATCACCATCCGCCAGTGCCTCAGCCATATGACGGGTATTGCCGATGATGATAAATTTTTGAAACGGATCCTGCAGCGAAGAAAATTCACCTCACTGGAAGAAGAAGTGAATGACTTTGCATCCCGTGATATC
>JBEBIF010000100.1:0-10112 GCA_040080515.1 Chitinophagaceae bacterium
TATTATGTATCAAACATAATCAGGGGCTTACTAACCAGTAAGCCCTTTTTCTTTGCCCTCCGTAGCCTTGGCGAAGGAGGGTTTGTCCCGTAGCCTTGGCGAAGGAGAGTTTATCACGTAACCCTGGCGAAGGAGGGTTTATCCCGTAGCCTTGGCGAAGGAGGGTTTGTCCCGTAGCATTGGCGAAGGAGGGTTGTCAAACATATATTATTAAATAAATGAAGTAAACAATAATGAGTGAAAAATTAAAAATAGCCGTTCAGAAATCAGGTCGCCTTTATGAAGGCTCCATGAAGCTCCTGAAGGAATGCGGGATCGAAATAAGTAATGGCAACAACCAGTTACGGGTGGTAGCCGCTAACTTTCCGGTAGAAGTGTTCTTTCTCCGGGATGATGATATACCAGAATATGTGCAGGATGCTGTGTCTGATATTGGCTTTGTCGGTGAGAATGTAGTACAGGAATCCAATAAAGAGATTGAAACGGTGGAGAAGTTAGGTTTTGGCAAATGCCGTCTGTCTGTTGCCGTACCCAAAAATGGCCCGCTGCAATCCATCAATGATCTGGCTGGAAAAAGAATTGCCACCAGCTATCCTTTTATTCTTTCGCAGTTCCTGCAACAAAAAAATATAACTGCATCCATTCATGAGATCAGCGGGTCGGTGGAGATAGCACCAAAGATCGGGTTGGCAGATGCCATTTGCGACCTTGTAAGTTCCGGCAGTACCCTTTTTACCAATGAGTTGAAAGAAATAGAGACCATACTTTTCTCCGAGGCTGTACTCATTAGCAACAAACAACTGTCCGCAGAAAAAAAGATCATACTTGAGAGCCTGTTATTCCGCATTCGTTCAGTAAAAAAGGCAAAGAACAACAAGTATGTGTTGCTCAATGCACCAAACGACAAACTGGATACCATCTGCCGCTTATTACCTGGTATGAAAAGTCCCACTATCCTTCCCTTAGCCGAAGCAGGATGGAGTTCCGTTCATTCCGTTATAAACGAAAGTGACTTCTGGAAAGTGATCGAACAATTAAAAACAGCTGGCGCACAAGGCATATTGATTATACCTATCGAAAAAATGATCGTATGATAAAGGAATACAGATACCCGGATAAAAAACTATGGGCTGAAATTTTGCAACGGCCATCCAGCGATATTGCCGGGCTTGAAAAAATGGTGAAGAAGATTTTACAAAAGGTAAAAGTGAAAGGTGATAAAGCAGTCCGGAAATTCACCAGGGAATTTGACGGAATAAAGATTAACCATTTAGCTGTCACCGAAAAAGAAATTACGGTGGCTGAATCCTTGCTAAGTGAGGAGTTGAAAATAGCCATGCAGCAAGCCAAAAAAAATATTCAGCTATTTCATTCAGCCCAAAAAGAAGAAGTAAAGAAAATTGAAACAATGCCCGGTGTTATTTGCTGGCGTCAATCCATACCGATTGAAAAAGTGGGGCTGTATATCCCGGGTGGTACTGCTCCCCTTTTCTCAACAGTGCTCATGCTAGGCATTCCTGCGCATCTCGCCGGGTGCAAAGAGATCATTCTTTGCACGCCGCCTGCAAAAGATGGGAGTATCCACCCGGCCATTTTATATGCAGCACAGCTATGTGGCATTACTAAAATAGTCAAGGCTGGTGGTGTGCAGGCAATAGCTGCGATGGCATACGGTACTAAAACGATTCCAAAAGTGCATAAGATATTCGGCCCCGGCAATCAATATGTTACACTAGCCAAACAGTTGGTGCAGCAAGATGGTGTGGCAATAGATATTCCCGCTGGTCCCTCAGAAGTGCTGGTGATAGCTGACGAAACCTCCATACCCGAATTTGTGGCAGCCGACCTGCTATCGCAAGCGGAACATGGACCTGACTCACAGGTCATTCTTATCACCACAAATGAAACTACTGCTCAAAAAGTTGGCGATGCAATAAAAGAACAACTAAAACAACTACCCCGGAAAGCAATTGCTGAGAAAGCATTGGAGAGCAGTAAGCTGATCGTTACTAGTAGCATCCATGAAGCTATGGAGCTTTCTAATATGTATGCGCCGGAGCATTTGATCCTTGCGTGTGCCCACGCAGACGAAGTCGCACAGCAGGTAACGTCAGCCGGTTCTGTGTTCATCGGCAACTATTCACCGGAAAGTGCGGGAGATTATGCCAGCGGCACTAATCATACATTACCTACAAACGGTTATGCTGCTATGTACAGCGGTGTATCTTTAGATAGTTTTGTAAAAAAGATCACTTACCAACAGCTTACAAAAGAAGGATTAGAAAATATTGGTACAACAGTAATGACAATGGCGGAAGCAGAAGGATTGAATGCGCATAAAAATGCCGTTGCAATACGTCTAAAAAAATAACAATGGGATTCGAATTAGAAAAACTGGTACGGGAAAATATAAAAAAAATGACGGCTTACTCATCTGCCCGGCATGAATTTACAGGCGCTGCCAGCATCTACCTGGATGCCAATGAAAACTCGTTCGGCTCACCTTTACCGGAAAATTATAACCGGTATCCTGATCCGTTGCAACTAAGTTTAAAAGAAAAGATCAGTGCCATTAAGGGGGTGCCTGTTCAAAATATATTTCTGGGCAATGGCAGTGATGAAGCAATAGATCTGCTGTTCCGGATATTTTGTGAACCCGGTAAAGACAATGTACTCCTCTTCCCTCCCACTTATGGCATGTACGAGGTGTGTGCAGAAATGAATGATGTAAAAGTGAAGAAAGTTCCTTTACTGCAAAATTTTCAACTGGACATGGCAGCTATTGAGCAGGCAATTGACAGCAACACAAAACTTATTTTTATTTGCTCCCCCAATAACCCAACCGGCAACAGTATCAACCGTGACGATATTGAAGCGTTGTTGAATAATTTTGACGGTGTCGTTATAATCGATGAGGCGTATATTAATTATGCCAAACAAAAAACATTCATTCCGGAGCTTACTGAATACCCTAACCTGGTGATACTTCAAACCTTATCCAAAGCATGGGGGCTGGCGGGATTACGATTGGGAATGGCGTTTGCAGGGCTGCCCGTCATCACTTATCTGAACAAAGTAAAATATCCTTACAATATCAATACCGCCACACAACAACTGGCCATTGAAGCATTGAGCAATATTTCCAGTGTCAATAACTGGACAAAAACAACCGTTGAACAAAAAGAATGGCTGCAGGAAGAATTACTAAAGCTGTCTTTTACACAAACAGTATATCCTTCAGACGCCAACTTTATACTTGTAAAGATGATACAAGCCCCGGAGGTTTATTCTTACTTGGCAGAAAAGGGCATCATCGTCCGTGACCGGTCAAAAGTCCTGTTGTGCGACGATTGTTTACGCATTACGATTGGCACACCCGATGAAAACAAACAACTGGCTGAAGTATTAAAAACATACACGGCATGAAAAAAATATTATTCATCGACAGGGATGGCACACTGATCAAAGAAGCCCCACCCACTTACCAGTTAGATTCATTTGATAAACTGGAGTTCTATCCGGATATGTTCACCTGGATGAAAAAAATAGCATTGGAACTCGACTTTGAATTAGTGATGGTTACCAACCAGGATGGTTTAGGCTCCCCTTCTTTTCCCGAAGAAACCTTCTGGCCTGTACACCAATTCGTAATGAAAAGCCTGTCGAACGAAGGCATCCATTTTACTGAAGTGCATATTGACAGGACATTCGCAAAAGATAAGGCCCCTACCCGTAAACCAGGAACAGGCATGCTGACAACGTATCTTACTGACCCCGGCTATGATATTCAAGGTTCCTTTGTCATTGGCGACCGGATCACCGACGTACAATTGGCAAAAAATCTGGGTTGCAAAGCCATCTGGTTGAATAATGATGCCAACCTTGGGGCAGCAGAGATAAACAATGAAACAGAAAACTTGCACTCAACCATCGTACTGGAAACAACTAATTGGAAATCGGTTTACGAATACCTGCGGCTGGGACAGCGGATCATCCGTCATGAACGGAATACCAACGAAACAAAAATAGAAGTGTTGCTGAACCTGGATGGAAAAGGAGATGCTTTGATTGATACCGGTTTGAATTTTTTCAACCATATGCTGGACCAACTCAGCAGGCACAGCGGTATTGATATGACACTCAAAGTAAAAGGTGATCTGCATATTGATGAACATCATACTATTGAAGACACCGCCATTGCATTAGGTGAAACGTTTGCACTTGCTTTGGGAAATAAAAAAGGGATAGAACGATATGGCTTCCTGCTTCCGATGGATGATTGCCTGGCACAAGTCGCCATCGATTTTGGAGGAAGGAGCTGGTTAGTTTGGGAGGCGTCATTTAAAAGGGAAAAGATCGGCGACATGCCCACAGAGATGTTCTATCATTTCTTTAAATCATTCTCAGATACCACTAAATGTAACCTTAATATAAAGGCAACGGGAGAAAACGAACATCATAAGATCGAATCAATTTTTAAAGCATTGGCAAAAGCGATCAAAGCGGCTATAAAAAGAGATGCAACCAATCAGCAATTACCAAGCACCAAAGGACTTCTGTAATGAGTGTAGTGATCATAAAATACAATGCCGGTAATATCCAGTCTGTACTCTTTGCACTGGAGCGGATCGGTATGCAGGCAACCGTAACAGATGACCAGGAACGGATACGGGCAGCCAGCAAAGTGATCTTTCCGGGTGTGGGAGAAGCCAGTACTGCCATGACGCACCTGAAAGAAAAAGGATTGGATAAGCTGATCAGCAGCCTTACTCAACCAGTGTTGGGTATCTGCCTCGGCATGCAATTGCTTTGCCACTATTCTGAAGAAAACAACACGACATGTTTAGGTGTTCTGGAAAATGTAACGATTCGGAAATTTACACCTGCAGAAAAAAAATTAAAAGTGCCCCAGGTAGGATGGAATACTATCTGCAATCTGAAGGGAAGTCTGTTCACTAATGTTCCTGAAAATTCTGATTGCTATTTTGTACATAGTTATTA
Organism: Chitinophagaceae bacterium; assembly: GCA_040080515.1. Classification (GTDB taxonomy): domain Bacteria; phylum Bacteroidota; class Bacteroidia; order Chitinophagales; family Chitinophagaceae; genus JJ008. Next base: position 5,002 of record JBEBIF010000100.1, read on the forward strand.
TGCTGAAGATAATCCGTACAGTATTGCCACTACGGATTATGCCGGGTCCTATAGTTCTGCAGTACACAAAAATAATTTTTATGGTGTTCAATTCCACCCGGAGAAAAGTGCAGTCGTTGGAGAACTGATATTAAAAAATTTCTTAGCCCTGTAAAATGATAATCATACCTGCAATAGATATAATTGATGGCAAATGTGTCCGGCTTACCAAAGGCGATTACAGCCAGAAGACCATCTATAATGAAGACCCGCTGGAAGTAGCACTGCAATTTGAAGGCGCCGGGTTAAAACGGTTGCACCTGGTAGACCTGGATGGAGCAAAAGCAAGTGAGGTGAAAAACTGGAAAGTACTTGAAAAAATTGCCGGAAAGACGAAACTCATCATTGATTTCAGCGGCGGTATCAGCACACAAAAAAACCTGGAGATCACTTTCAACTCTGGTTCCACTTATGCCGCTGTTGGAAGTATAGCAGTGAAAGATGAGTTTACATTCGGTGGCTGGATACTGGCATTTGGAGCTGACCGGTTCATCATTGGCGCTGATGTAAAGGATCAGCGCATTGTTATCAAAGGCTGGACAGAATCAACACAGCTGACGGTTTTTGACCTGGTTGAAAAATATAAAACGAAAGGTATCAAACAATTCTTCTGCACCGATGTGAATAAGGATGGACTTTTAAAAGGGCCTTCTATCGATCTGTATAAAAAGATCATGAATGAGCATCCGTCCATTGACCTTATTGCCAGTGGTGGAATAGCCCATATAAAAGAACTGGAAGAATTAAGAGAAGCCGGTTGCTCCGGAGCTATTATTGGTAAAGCAATTTATGAGAATAAAATCTCTTTAACGGACCTGATGAAATTTCATTAATGAAGGACATTCAAAATACAGAGACGCTTGCTGGTTTCCCCGTAAACGAGCGGAGAGGCCTGGCAAAAAGGATTATACCCTGCCTGGATATTAAGGATGGCCGGACCGTGAAGGGGACCAACTTTATTCAACTGCGTGATGCCGGAGACCCGGTAGAACTGGCAATGCGTTATTGCCAGGAGGGTGCTGATGAATTGGTTTTCCTGGATATTACTGCTACCACAGAAAAAAGAAAAACACTGGCGAAACTGGTAAGAGACATTGCCACACATATCAATATCCCGTTTACAGTAGGCGGAGGCATCAATACCATTGAAGATGTAAGTGTACTGCTGGAAAATGGTGCTGATAAAATATCCATAAATACAGCAGCAGTAAAAAATCCCGGGTTGATCAACGAACTGGCAAAAAACTTTGGCAGCCAGTGTGTGGTGGTGGCTGTAGATGCTAAGCTCCTCACTGATCAATGGATGGTAGTGACACATGGAGGCAGGAACCCCACTGTCATTTCTGTTGCCTCATGGGCAAAAGAAATAGCCGACAGAGGCGCAGGAGAAATATTACTCACATCAATGGAACATGATGGCACAAAAAATGGCTTTGCTATAGATCTGACAAAAGAAATTGCAACCACCGTTCCCATCCCGGTGATCGCATCGGGCGGCGCCGGAACGATGGAACATTTTTCTGATGTCTTCGACCTGGCCAATGCGGATGCTGCACTTGCCGCCAGTATTTTTCATTTCAATGAGATCGCCATTCCGGAACTAAAACGATATTTACACAACAGGCAAATACCTGTCCGCTTATGATGTTGATCATTATTTTTATACTACTGCTGTTTACGTTCTATATGTTTAAACTCTTTGAACGACGCAGGGATGAACGCAACAAAGCTCATCATGAAAAAAGACAAGACGCCTTTTTTGACCTGCTTAACGCACTAAAAGAAAAAGACACCGACAACGATACTAATAATACCTGAGATATATGAAACCCGATTTCTCCAAATACACCGATAACCTTGTTCCCGTGATCATCCAGGACAATACCACACAACGGGTATTGATGCTTGGATTTATGAATGAGGAAGCATTTCATAAAACAAAGGATGAAGGCAGAGTAACTTTTTTCAGCAGAAGTAAAAACCGGCTGTGGACCAAAGGAGAAACATCAGGAAATTTTCTGCAGGTTACAGGCATTCATACAGATTGTGACAATGACACATTATTGATAAAGGTTAACCCGGGCGGACCTGTGTGCCACACTGGGGCAGACACCTGTTTTAATGAATCAAACAGCAGCTTCTCGTTGCAAAAATTAGAGCGGATCATCGCAGAACGGAAAGCAAATCCTCCAGCATCGTCTTATACAGCTTCTCTTTTTTCAAAGGGAATAAATAAGATTGCTCAAAAAGTAGGGGAAGAAGCAGTGGAATTGGTTATTGAAAGTAAAGACGATAATGAAGAGAAGTTTTTAGGTGAAGCAGCAGATCTGATGTACCATTACCTGGTATTATTGCAGCAAAAAGGATACACCCTTACAGATGTGGAAAAAGTGCTGTCGGAAAGATCTGTTTGATGCCGGACTGCTACTTACTTACAAACCCTGGCCATTAATAAAATTGACCAGTGATGCTGTGTTCTTCAGGTGAAGCTTTTTCAGAATATTATACCGGTGTACTTCCACCGTTTTTATGGAGATATCCAATTGCTGTCCTATTTCTTTTGATGACATGCCTTCCTTTATCAGCTGAACAATATCAATTTCTCTTTTTGATAGTTGATTCATATCAGCAAGACCGGAGTCTTCTTCTAATTCTCTTTGGGCCAGGATATTTTTAACCTCTTCACAAACATATTTTTTCCCACCATCCACTTCAACAATGGCGGCCATCAATTCATCTTTGGAAGAATTCTTGGTGATATAGCCCATCGCTCCCAATTGCATCATTTTTTTTGCATAAGTAGGCATGGAATGCATGGAAATACCGATCACTTTCGAATCGGGCGACCATTTCCGTACCATCTTGGTCGCTTCAAATCCATCGATCGGTGTCATATTAATATCCATCAGTACAATACGTGGTTTCTCTGTTTTAGCGATCTTAACCGCATCATCTGCATTTCCAGATTCGCCAACTACTTTAAACCGGCTGTCGCTACTGAGAATAAATGCCCACGACTCACGAATGAGCTTATGGTCATCTACCAGCATTATTGTAATCTTTTCCATTGTATATGGCTTAATGTGAACCAAAAGAATACTTTCATAGTATTTCTTCCTATATAAATGTAACAACAAACCAGTAAGTAAACTATTTATATAAAAAATTAATGGAGTTTACTAAGTATAAACCCCTAATTTCTAAACTGAACATTACCAGCAGTTTAAGTAGTGAGCATCTGACTCACTAATTGTTTACAATATCATGACGGAAATTCCGGCCGCCGGTTTCCCACTTCTTATTCATAAAATACTTTTTCAGGAAAGATAAAAAATGTCAGCACTATCTTCTCTCCAAATGGCTTCACTTATAAAAGCTGGTTCTCTTAAGTTTGTACAAAAAAACAGGGAGCCAAATGGCCCCCTGAGATAATTCCAACTGACTAACACCTCCTTCACTTTCAGATCCGCGGCTTCACAGCAGTTGAAATAAAGTTGACATAGGTAATCTCTTTTGGCATCCTTTGTAAAATATTTTCAAACTGCATTTACTTCCTTACAAATTTTTCCGAATAGCTGTCATTACCCTGGTTAAATTCAATGATATACATACCCGGAACATACTGGCTGACGGGGATTGAGTTTTGTCCCGGCTTTATCTGCCCTTTACCAAGTACCCTTCCGTTCATATCATACACGTTGTAGGCATACAGGGCCGGACTGGTTACCACAAGTATACCGGTGCTTACAAGACTGTTTACCACTTTTGGTTTTGATTTATTACCAGGTTGCAGGCTTATAATATTTGAATAATACTGATGCCCGTTGTCGAAGGTTACATTCACCCTGTAAAGTATATTGGTACTGGATAAGGTAGTGTAGGAAAAAGCCCGGTCTGCATTCTGGGGCTGTGTCAGTTCATTGAAATTCCTGCCATCAGTTGAAAACTCCAGCACCTGTTTTACCACTTGCTCATCAGCATCGATCAGCCAGTTTAGCTGATGCAAGTCGCCTGAAACATGACCCCGGAGTTCCAGTTTACGCAATGGTAATACACCACCGGTAAAATTTGCCTGCAGAGAATATGAACCCAGGCTGGCATAATTAGGTGCATATATATTACCCCTCCCTTCGATCTTCAGGTAGTAAGTACCCGCATCCATAACAGAGTCAATTACGGAACTAAGGATCATCGCAGGATTATAAACATTCAATTGGGCTTGTGCAGTATTATATAATGTAACCTGCAGGTCCAGATTGGAACCTGAATTACCAGTACCAACATTATAAGGAACAGCATTCAGTGTAAAGCGTCCCTTTACCGGAAGAGTGAACCGGATCATATCCATATCCGTATTCTTTTCAATAACACCGGAAAATAAAAACTGGTTAGCGGTAAAAGGAACCACCATAGATGAGGCAAAGCTGTTACCATAATCATCCGTTCTGAATGTAAATCCATTGCCGGTTGTGATAATATCCAGGTCGCTCTGGTAGTTGGTACAACCATACGGATTGGGACCGTTATTCCATAAGGTAAGGTTACGGTAGTATCCCACACCCATTATAGGCGCCCATCCGATCTCCCCGCTCCCGTTTCCATAGTTATATTCAGATACTCTTACACAATTGGCATCATAGGTGGACTGGTGATACAAACCCAGTGTATGTCCTGCTTCATGAGAACTGGCTTCTCCTATATTTTTAGTATTGTTGCCAAGTAAGGCGGAGAAAACAAAACAAGGTGTATCATCACCCCAGGTAAACGAGCCGGTGAATGCCACACCACCTGCAGCACCAAACCATTCGGAAGTAACTGTAAGTATCACACGCATCCTTTTATTTACAGGTGCCGCTAAATACTTTAATGAGTCGGTGGTGATATTAATGTTGAAAGGCCGGTAATCTTCCGCTACCCGATTAAAGACCTCTGTGATTTGTGTACTGTTCAGTCCTGAAGCACCACAAACAATGGGCCCGTCATAGTTCCAGGCTGTGGCATCTACCGTGTGCCCGTCAAAATCAAGAAACAGAACAGCAGATGCTGATGGATAACTGTTATAAAGAGGTACC
>JBEBIF010000524.1:0-2236 GCA_040080515.1 Chitinophagaceae bacterium
GAGGTAACGAATTTGCCATCTTTTCCAAAGAACGGAGAATTGTTTACAGAGAAAAGCATGTTCATTGTTGGTTCATCCACACTTATTACCGGCAATGCTTCCTGTGTTTCGGCATCGGAGATGGTATCGCCAATATTGAAATCTTCGATACCCACTACGGCGCAAAGGTCGCCTGCTATTACTTCTGTCACTTTCTTTTTACCCATTCCTTCAAACACATACAGCTCTCTCACTTTTGTTTTCTTTACAGAACCATCGGCCTGCATCAGCACCACGTTCTGCCCCTCTTTCAATACACCACGGCTTACTTTTCCTACGGCTATACGGCCAAGAAAAGAGGAGTAGTCGAGTGAAGTGATCTGCATTTGAACTGGCCCTTCATTCACTTTTGGCGGTGGTACATATTTTACAATACCATCCAGCAAAGGAAATATATTATCGATCTGTGTTAATGAATCGTTGAACCAGCCATTTTTCCCGGAACCATAAAAAGTGGGGAAATCCAGTTGTGCTTCTGATGCATCCAGGTTAAAAAATAACTCGAAGATGGCATCATGCACTTCATCAGGACGGCAATTCGGTTTATCTACCTTATTGATGATAACAATAGGTTTCAGGTTGAGCTGCAGGGCTTTTTGAAGCACAAAACGGGTTTGGGGCATAGGGCCTTCAAAAGCATCGACCAGGAGGCAAACGCCATCGGCCATTTTCAATACCCTTTCCACTTCACCGCCAAAGTCGGCGTGACCCGGTGTATCAATAACATTGATCTTTACGTCTTTATATACTACTGATGCGTTCTTACTAAAAATAGTGATGCCCCGTTCCCTTTCCAGGTCGTTACTATCCATGATCAGCTCACCGGTTTCCTGGTTGTCCCGGAATACCTTGGTGGCATGTAAAATTTTGTCCACCAGGGTAGTTTTACCGTGGTCAACGTGGGCAATGATTGCGATGTTTCTTATTTCCATGGTTTCAATTTCAAACGAGCGGCAAAGGTACTGAATTTAAGCGGGGGAGCAAACGAAAAGGTATTGATTATTAATAATTAACACCCGGTTCAGGCACCTGAATTCCTTATCCGTTGATATTCAGAAACTCTTTAGTGGAAATGATGGGTAAAGCCGCTACCGAAAGTTTTTTTACGCCCTTGTCGTTTGTAATAAAATAATCAAGTGAGTGGTCAAGAGCTATATGATAAAGAATGGAGTCCTCCATATCCGGGAAATTACTTTGGAGGGCCTTCCGGCAGGTTTTAGTGGTGCAGGGAAGTACTTGCAGAAAATCAAGCAGTATGGACAACAAATCAGCTCTTTTACTCCTCGTAGCTACTTTTTGAAGGATATAGTCGGTAGTGGTCAATACACTTTCGCTTATGAAAGCATCAAGTTCGCCCGCCTCTATAAGCTGATAAAGTTCAACCGAAGGGGAATGAGCCGGTCTTTTATCATCCAGTATATCCAATATAATGTTGGTGTCAAGAAAGATTTTAATACCCATACTTTTTGGAAGAGTGTTCGTCTTTAATTTCTTTTACCCGGATATCTGAGAGTTGACCTGAAAATGTACCGGCCCATTTTTCCACAAAGCTTTTCTTCTTCGGCTTCTTTTCTTCTTCTTCCAGTTGCTTTTTAAGAAACTCCTGTACCATTTTTGAAACAGTAGTTTTCTTTTTTGCGGCGTAGCGTTTGCTTTTTGCTACTATTTTTTCGTCTATTGTGAGATTTAATTTTACTGTCATACAAACCGCTTTCAGCAAATATACGCCTAAAATAAAAAGAGGCGTATAGTCTGCAACTTGATTTCCTTTTAGTAGCTTTAATAAAATCGTTGCAATGAAATTCCTTAAATGGTTAGGCATCATCCTTTTAGTACTGATAGTCGTGTATTTTTTAGGCCCCCGTCCTTCCACTCCAAAATATACCACCAACCTGTCTGTTGTTCCCGCAAATGCTGCTGCACTGGAGCAATACATCAAAACCAACGAAGCAAAACATAATCTAAAACCAGATAATGAAGCCCGGATATTATGGCTGAATGATTCCTTAAAACAACAAACCGAATATGCCGTGGTGTACTTACATGGTTTTTCGGCCAGCCAGGAAGAAGGTGATCCTGTACATTACGAGTTTGCACAAAAATTTGGATGTAATCTTTACCTCAGCCGCCTGGATGCACATGGTGTGGATACCACAGAACCATTGGGCAACTTTACCGCAGAAGGCGCATGGAATTC
>JBEBIF010000525.1:0-2230 GCA_040080515.1 Chitinophagaceae bacterium
TGTTGGAGGTATGCGAGGCCAAGTTGATTTTTAACCGAAAAAAAGATATTACTGTCCAGCGTGCCAAGCTAAGCTCTTGGTAAACTAACTTAAGTGTAAAGTCTTAAGTCACGGTAATTGTCTATAAGCTGTGTAGTCTGGAGTGATAGGCAGAGGTGAAAATCTCTCCCTGTAAGCCACTCGACAAAGCTGATATAAGTCGGCGAGACAAACAAGCAGGCCGTAATACGTATGAACCTAGATGTAGCCTCGTTAAGTGAGAAATAGAAGGGACGACCCTATTGGACACTGGGGAAGTCAGCAATTAAGCTGGATAAATCTTGTTAGATAGTAAACATTTAACAGGATGTATAGACATCAGAAAGCTTAATCCTTCTCGGGGTATCAGGGACGGTATGTTTGGAAAGTTTACGAAGGGAACTTGGGAGAGCCTGCGGTAAGCAGTATCAAATCCTATAAGGCATAGCCGAAAGGGAGGAGATTACCGTAGGCAGTCGGATGAGCCCATAGTAGTGTTGATGATAGAGACAGAATAACTCTATCGGAACGAAGGGGCTCTGCTTTAACCAATGTTTCTAAAGAAGGGAAGGACTAAAGTAGATTGGAAGAATTGAAAAGCGACCTAACCACTACGGATACGGTTCAGGAACTTCAGCAGAAACTATTATCAAAGGCAAAGTCTAATATAGACTTTCGCTTCTACGCATTGTATGACAAGCTGTATCGTAAGGATGTTTTAAGAAAGGCGTGGAAAAAGGTCAAAGCTAACCAAGGCGTAGAGGGTATAGACGGAATAAGCCTTAAGGATATTGAAAAAGAAGGGTTAGAAAGTTTTCTTCAGAATATTGGAAAGGAATTAAAAGAGAAAACCTACCGCCCTCAACCCTCAAAGCGGGTCTATATCCCTAAACCTGACGGAAGATTGAGACCTTTATCCATTCCTACGATAAAAGACAGGGTGGTGCAGTCTGCGCTAAGAATAGTCATTGAGCCAATCTTTGAAGCGGATTTTGAAGATTGCTCTTATGGTTTCCGGCCCAATCGCTCGGCGCAACAAGCGGCCGGCGAAGTGCGCAAACTGCTAAACTTTGGCTATACGCAAGTAGTAGAAACAGACATTGAGGATTGTTTCGGCACAATACCGCACAGAGAACTTCTGGATATAATAGCTAAACGCATCGTAGACGGAAAAATACTCTGGTTAATTAAGCTTATTCTTAAAGCGGGCGTGGTAATGGAGGATAACCGTATCCATAAGGATACCAAAGGAACTCCGCAAGGCGGGGCGATATCGCCTCTTCTGGCTAATATCTATTTAAATAATATTGATAAAGGCTGGAAGCCAATTACTAACACCGCCCGTCTCATCCGTTATGCCGACGACCTGTTAATTCTTTCAAGGTATAAAGCTGACGGCTATAAGATTAAGCTTGAACAAATGGTAAACAAGCTGAAGGTAAATCTAAAACCCCAAAAGACTCGTATCCTAAACGCTAATCAGGAAGGATTTGATTTTTTGGGCTTTAGATTTGTAAGGGGAATAAGCTCAAAGACACACAAGTTGACTACTTATTATTTTCCAGCGCAGAAGGCAGTAAATAATATAAAGCAAAGGATAAGACAGGTAGCCGACCATAGGTGTCCCAAAAAGGCGGAAACAATCGCCAGAGAGCTTACCCCAATTCTTAGAGGCTGGGTAAACTATTTTAGGGTAGCTAATTCTTCCGAAGTATTTGGCAAAGTCAGATATTATACAGCGCAAAGAATGAGAAAGTTTATATGCAGGCGAGGACAAAGGTCAGGGTATGGTTATAAATCTTATCCTGATAAATATCTCTATGGGATATTAGGTTTATACAATGACTATCGTGTCCTCTGGGCGAAAGCCTGATGAAGAATGGTTATCGGAAAGCCGTGTGAGGGAAAACCTCACGCACGGTTTGATGAGGGGGTGGCGGAAACGTGAGTGAAGGAAATATGTCTCAACGCACCACTGCTCTACTCTACAATTAACCATTACGGTGTCATTCCCGCAATCTTTAAGCGGGAATCCACGACGACAGTATCTTCTGGATACCCGCTCCCCGCTTTCGCGAGGACAGGTTTCGCGGGTATGACGCTTTTGGAATCTCAAAATGGTTTTGTCGTCGTTATTCATCGGCTAATTTGGACACGTATGTGAGAGGTTAATTATGAATATTAATTGTTTTATTTTTGGAGCGGTAAATAT
>JBEBIF010000526.1:0-2225 GCA_040080515.1 Chitinophagaceae bacterium
GTTTATGAACAGGGATATTAAAAACCCGGTAGTATTAATCACCGACAGCAACTGGCAAACACCCGATGAACACCTGATACATTTTGCTACAGAAACAGGGGCCCTGTTTTTAGAAGGTCTGGGTGATGGAATTTGTTTAGGATACAGCAGTAAGTCGAAACTGGAGAACATTAAATCCACTGGCAGGACTTATTTAGAAGTAAAAGATATTTACCAGTTTACTAATAACACCGCCTTTAATATTTTACAGGCTACCCGTACCAGGATATCAAAAACGGAATACATTAGCTGCCCCAGTTGTGGCCGCACTTTATTTGACCTGCAGGAAACAACAGCAAAGATCCGGGCAGTGACCAATCACCTGAAAGGTGTGAAGATCGCCATTATGGGATGTATCGTAAATGGCCCCGGCGAAATGGCTGATGCGGACTTTGGCTATGTGGGCAGCGGCCCCGGCAAGATCACCTTGTACAAAGGAAAGGAAGTGATGAAGCGGAATGTGAACAGTGAAGTGGCAGTGGAAGAATTGGTAGAACTGATAAAAGAAAATGGGGCCTGGGTGGAAGTATAAAAAATAATGATGAAACAAAACCACTGGATACTGCTCTTTATAATTGTGCTGGCCGGGTATATCACCGGTATGCAATTACAAAGTGAAGGGCTTCAACTTATCTTCAAACCACTTATTGTGACAGTGCTTATCGGGTATTTTAATTCCCGGGTTACAGTTATTGGTAAGGGATTGGCCAAGTGGATATTGGTTGCGCTGCTTTTTTCTTTGGCGGGTGATGTATTGCTGCTCTTTGTAAATAAAAACGAACTGTTTTTTCTGCTGGGATTATCTTCCTTTTTGCTGGCGCATATTTTTTACATCCATTTCTTTGACCAGGTAAAGAGGAAGGAAGTGGTGAAAAGTAAGATATGGCCGCTGGCTGTGGTAGCGGTTTATTATGCCGGGCTTATCTACCTGCTGGCGCCGCACCTGAAGGATATGAAAGCGCCGGTGCTGGTGTATGGAATCGTCATTAGTCTTATGTTCATGCTGGCGATGCATATGTTGTTTATTAAAAACAAAGCGGCAGGTAAATGGATGATGACGGGAGCATTGCTTTTTGTTATTTCAGATTCGACACTGGCGATCGATAAATTCTATCAGCCGTTTGAAGCGGCAGGTATTATCATCATGCTGACGTATGGTGCAGCGCAGTTTTTTATTGTGAAAGGGGCGGCGGATTATATTTCTTTAAACTCCGACAGGGGTTGAACGTGAATAACTCCGGGTGAAACCCGGAGCAACAGATGCCATGAAAACCTGTCTAAATAATCGGCAGGTAAACCGGTAACATAAATTAAAATTTGGGGGGATTGCTTCGGCTTCGCCTCGCAAGAAATTAAAATTTGGGGGGATTGCTTCGGCTTCGCCTCGCAAGAAATTAAAATTCGGGGGATTGCTTCGGCTCCGCCTCGCAAGAAATTAAAATTCGGGGAGATTGCTTCGGCTCCGCCTCGCAAGAAATTAAAATTTGGGGGGATTGCTTCGGCTTCGCCTCGCAAGAAATTAAAATTCGGGGAGATTGCTTCGGCTCCGCCTCGCAAGAAATACATTATGCAAGAAACAGACTTCTTAGTAATTGGTTCAGGTATTGCCGGGTTGACCTATGCCCTTAAAGTGGCGCATCAATTTCCGGATAAGAAAGTATTGGTGATGACCAAAGCCACGGCCGATGAAACCAATACCAAGTATGCCCAGGGCGGCATAGCCGTGGTGAATGACCCGGAGAACGACAGTTTTCAAAAACATATAGAGGACACATTGATTGCCGGTGATGGCTTGTGCAATGAAAAAGTGGTGGAGATCGTAGTAAAGGAAGGGCCGGACCGGGTGCAGGAGATCATCGACTGGGGCGCTAAGTTTGACAAAGAAGAAGACGGCGATTACAAAAGAGGAAAGGAAGGTGGCCATTCAGAATTTCGCATCCTGCATCATAAAGATGTGACGGGAAAAGAAATGGAACGGGCATTGATAGATGCGGTGGCAGCGCAAAAGAATATTGAATTCATTAAGCATTGCTTTGTGGTGGACATCATCACGCAGCACCATTTGGGTTATTTGGTAAACAAAGCCACACCGGATGTGGAATGTTACGGGGTGTATGTATTAAACCTCGAAACGAATAAGATAGAAAAGATACTGGCCACGATCACTTTGCTGGCTACGGGCGGCA
>JBEBIF010000101.1:0-10036 GCA_040080515.1 Chitinophagaceae bacterium
GTACAAGGTCGGCGCGCCGATCTTCACGGCCGACCGCACGACCAACATCGCCCGCGAAATCGAGTGGCGCAACGCCACCGGCGCCTACCAGCCCGGTGAGTATGCCTACCACAGCACCTTCAACAATTATCAGGGGATAATTAAATACCTGCTTTCCATTTTCCACTTCTTCTTTTTTCTTTTTCTCCCTTATCATTGATACAGAAGCAAAGACCATAAGTATGGCAAATAATACCATCATCAGTATGCTTTTGGTAACAACAAGATCTCCGATGGTAAATACTTCCCGGGGGATATTCGGCACAATGAATTTACGGGTGGCAAAAACAGCAACGATTGAAGGGACGCCGAAGATCAGCGCTGTTTTCAGATTTACCTGTCCTTGCTTGTATTTAGGAAAAGCGCCAATAAGACTGGATGACCCCACAATGAATAATGAATAGGCACTTGCCAGTACCGGCTCTACGCCAAAAAGATAATATAATACGGGTACGGTAAGAATGGAACCACCGCCGCCAATAAGACCCAACGAAATGCCAATAACGAGAGAGGCAATATAGCCGATGATTTCCATGTAATTATTTATGCAAGATTAGCCCAAAGTCGTCTCTCACAATGTGACAGAAATCACAGCATAATGGAGCTATACAAGTTCGATCATATTCCGGTGAAGCTTTACCAGGTTTCGCTGTTCCATTTTTTTCAACAGCCGTGAAATAACTTCCCGGGAACTGTTCAGGTCATCTGCAATTTGCTGATGAGAAAGTTCTACATTCCTTTTACCCGATTTATCGGCATAGCGTTTCAGGTAGAATTCCAATCGTTCGTCCATGTTACGAAAAGCGATATTATCCACTACTGCAAGCAGCTCATCAAAGCGGCTGCGATATGTTTGAATGACGAACTGGTACCAGCTTTTATACTTGTTCATCAGGTCATCCATAAGTTGTACCGGTATCATCAGTACTTCCGTGTCTTCTTCTGCCACAGCCATAATTTCACTTGTCTTTGATTGAATGGCACAAATCATGGACACTGCACAGGCCTGCCCTGGTCCGAGATAGTACATCAGGAACTCCCCGCCGTCGTGGTTTTCCCGGTAAATTTTTATCTGCCCCTCCAGCACAAGAGCGGTTGACTTGATATACTGCCCGGTCCGCATGATGATATCACCGGCATTAAAGCTTCTTTGCACAGCCTCTTTTTCTATCACTTCAATAAGGCCGGGTTCAAATTGCGGGAATAGTTCTTTCCAGTTCATCCGGTAAAGTTAAGGTTCTAAAATTTTCTCCATTTGCATACTGCGACTTCCCTTGATCAGCAGATGTGTGTTTTCAAAATGCTGCTGTTGCAGCCATTCCTTAGCGGCCGTGGCAGTGGCGAATGACAGGAAGGGGTGATCGGTCTGTAGAAAATCGCCGCCTACCAGCACTACTGCTGCCCAGTCAGTTTGTTTGATGAGTTCAATGATGCCCTGGTGTTCCTCCAGGCTTTCTTTACCCAATTCAGCCATAGCGCCAAGCATCAGCACTTTTTTCCCGGCAGGTGATCTTGAAAAATTCTCAATAGCCAGTTTCATACTACTGGGGTTGGCGTTATAGGCATCAAGGATGATCTTATTGGTTCCTTTCTCCACCAGTTGTGAGCGGCTGTTGGAAGGAGCGTAGGCTTCGATTGCAGCCTTTATTTTCTGTTCGGCAATATTAAAAAACCGGCCAACTGCAACTGCCGCCAGCACATTGGGTAAATTATAATCTCCCACCAGCCGGGATTGAATACTGATTGGTCCTGCACCCTGTGTTATTTCCACTTCCAGGTAAGGGTCAGTTTTTTTTACCCGGCCGGTTATATGAGCATCATCAGTTGTACCATATTTAATGATGCCGCTGATGCCTTTACTCATTTCCTGCAGGTAATCATAATCCCACATTACAAAAGCAGTTCCGCTATGGCTTCTCAAATGATCAAAGAGTTCTCCTTTACCATTTCTTACCCCTTCCATACTTCCAAATCCTTCCAGGTGCGCTTTACCACAATTGGTAATAAGACCATGGGTGGGTTGTGCATACACACAATAGCTTTCGATCTCTTTCAGGTGATTGGCACCCATTTCAATGACAGCGATCTCCGCATCCATTTTTATTTTTAAGATCGTCAAAGGGATGCCGATATGGTTGTTCAGGTTTCCTTCTGTAGTGTATGTTTTATAGGCAGAAGAAAGAACAGCATGTATCAATTCCTTTGTCGTTGTCTTTCCATTGCTTCCGGTAATGGCGAGGAAGGGTAGTGTAGTAAATTGTTCCCGGTGATGTTTGGCTAATTGCTGTAATGCCGTTAGCACATCATCCACCAATACCGTTTTGCCTGGTATCTCATATTCAGCTTCATCTATCACAGCATACGCAGCGCCTGCATCAATAGCCTGCTGTGCAAACTGGTTGCCATTGAAGTTGCCGCCTTTCAGTGCAAAGAAGATATCACCGGCTTTCAGCTTCCTTGTATCCGTTTGTACAGAAGAATGCCGGAGGTAGATCTCATATAATTGATCAATAGCCATACTGCTAAAATAATAAGTAAATAGGGATTAAGCAGCTAGGTAAATAAAGTAATAGATAAATACAGGAATAAGAATATAAAGTAAAAACCCTCCGTGCGGAGGGTTCTTAACTATTATCTTTTATCTGTCAGTTATCATCTGATCTTATCTCTTCTGTCTTTTTGTTTTGTAGTGCTGCCCAGTTTTGCGGCCATTACCTTCCGGAGAACCCATACGGTTCATTGCGCAACGGAAACCAAGGGTACTTAATGCCTGGTCTTCTTCGAGGTGACGACGGGCACCCGGGGTAAGCCAGTAAGCTCTGTCATTCCAGCTGCCACCTTTGTACACTTTTGACTTTTCAGGATGGATCAGGGTAGTGGTACCATATCCATACTGGGATTGTGATAAAGAGTCACCATCCAAAAAGTCTATTACATTACCTCTCTGGTAGTTTCTGCGGTTTTTGCTTTCAGCATCAGTAACGTCAGCCATTCTTACACGACCGGTGCTGTCTTTCTCATAGCGGGTAGAAGGATCCATGGTAGATGAATCTGCTACATACAATTTCTGGTACTTGTTACCACGGAAAGGAGCAGGCTGGTCGTCAAAGTCGAGACTCGAAAGCGGACGATAGGTATCTTCCACCCACTCACTCACATTACCAGCCATGTTATAAATACCGAAACCATTCGGGAAGAACGATTTTACAGGAGCAGTGTAGAAGGCACGGTCATTCAAACCACCAGCCACACCGGCGTTGTCACCTGAACCTCTTTTAAAGTTGGCCAGGAACGTTCCCTGCCAGCTTCCGCGGCGTGTATCACGAAGGCCATTTACATTCTGTGCCCAGGGATATAATTGTTTGTTAGAAGCCAGTTCCTCACCTCTTTTTCCTTCCTTAACGCTGGGACGTGGGTTTTGATTGATCAACCCGTAAGCTGCATATTCCCACTCTGCTTCAAATGGCAGACGGTAGTCAGGCAATAAAGCACCAGACTCCATGGTGGCAACTGTAGTTTTAGGTTCACCTTTTGGCGTCTTCATTTTGCCGGGAGGTGCCGTGTATAAACCCAGGAGGTAAGATTTTGTAGTAAAGTTATTATCACCCTGCTGAGCGCCGGGTTTTACGTTAGCTTTATTAATATATCCTTTCTTAATTAAGGCACCTTCATTTACCCTGTCACTTCTCCAAAGACAGAAATCTTTTGCCTGCCTCCAGGTAACGCCTACTACAGGATAATCATTAAAGCCGGGGTGGCGGTATAAGAGACAGACCAGTGGCTCATTATAACTTAATTCACTTCTCCAAACCAATGTATCGGGAAGTGCGGCTTCTAATATTTTCAGATTAGCCGGATCAGATGGATCAAATACCCTGGTCAACCAATGTAAATACTCACGGTAGTGAACATTGGCTACTTCTGTTTTATCAATATAAAAAGAGGGGACTGATACACGGCGGGGAATATTATTCCAGTCGCCCATGATGTCTTCTTCTGTTTGTCCCATGGTGAAAGTACCACCCTGAACAAATACCAGACCGGGGCCGAGGCCCTGTTCTTTGGCTTTGGACACCTTGTAGCCGCCCATGTTCTTGTCGTTGTAATTCCAGCCTGTTACATCAGACTTGTCTTGTTTTTTCTTGAACAGGCCGCCGTTCTTGCAGGAACCAAGCAGCACTACACAGGATACCAGGATTGTTAAGTTTCTCATTGTTTTTTGCATAAACCTATGAATTGGAATATTTTTAACGCCAGATGAGGTAAAAATATTGCACCTGAATGAAGTTTTACCCACCCGGATTGCGAATATAGACACTTTAAGTAAAACCGGCTACGCAGAAATACTTTTTTTAAACGGAAAAACCCCATTTCGCCAACGTTTTAGTAACCCCAAAGTCCACTGGTTTTGCCCAGCTCCCGGATGGTTTTTATGTACTTGTTTTCCTGTTTTTTTGGTGGCATTTATTATCCCTGCTCATCAGCACCTGCGATGCTCAGAATAAACTGTCAATTGCTCCACTTTTCTACAGTTATAAAAACAAAGCCCCCTTTTTTACAGAATATTTTCCTGGCCAGGGATAAATCTGTTTTATAATAAGTCCCCGTATATCATCCTTGTTTACAGACCTTATCAGCATTCCAGATAAAAACTAAAAAAATGTTTATGCGAAAAAATCGACCCAAAACATGGGTGGCGTTCAGCCTGCTTATCGTTTTTGCAATTATTACCTCAAAAGTTTCGGCGTCAAGCCACCGGGAAGCCCCATTGATCTCTAATGATCCCCTGGCTGATAATACAGACCTGTATGCATTCCGAAGCCCGGATGATCCCACTACTGTTACCATCATTGCTAATTACATACCTTTTCAATTACCGGAAGGCGGACCCAACTATTACACTTTCGGTACAGATATCCGGTATGAGATACATATCAAGAATAAAACTTCCACTCCCGGCGATGATATTACTTACCGGTTCACTTTTACACAGGTAAATCAGGACCCAACTACATTCTTCAACATTCGCTTAGGTCAGCAAAACATAAAGACCACTTATAAATGTGAAAAGAGTACTGACGGAGGAATCACTTTTACTACGATAGTAGCTGCTGGCACGGTGCCACCTGCTAATATCGGCCCCCGTTCCATTGAGAATAATGTGGTCGGTCTTGGCGCTGCTAATTATAATACCTTAGTTCAAAATGCCATTGCCACCGCCACCACTACAGAAAAAGTTTTTTGTGGCCCTGCTGACGATCCTTTCTTTGTGGACCTGGCAGGTGCCTTTGATGTAGGTAATTTCCGTCCCGAAGGCAACACTACGAATCCAACAAAAGATGGATTGGCCCGGTATAATGTACACAGCATTGCTTTAAAGATCCCTATCAGCTTATTACAAAAAGATGGAAAGAGTGCATCACAGGCAGCTAATATCCTGGATGGTGATTTTGTGATCGGCGTATGGGCCTCTGCAAGCCGCCGGCAAATAAAAACACTGGGCGCAAATGGTATCCCGGCTTATTCAGGTAACTGGGTACAGGTTTCAAGGCTTGGTATGCCATTGACCAATGAAGCAGTGATCCCGGTGGGCAGCAAAGACAAATGGAATGCTACCACACCTTATAATAATAACGATCTGCAGTTTGCCCCTTTCTTCAGCAATCCTGAGCTGGCCCTTTATATGGACAGTTCACAATTTGGAGGAGCAGTTCCTTCATTAAACGATCTGAGAATTCAAAGCCGTTCATTAGGCACTTATGATTTTCGCAACGGGAAAGCTGGTGCTTATGTATTAAAGGGTTCACCGGCATTGAATGGTACCGCCTTAGATGATGCTATTTTTGGAACCATTCTGTTGCCCAATCCCACCAGTCCCCGGGCGGTTGACCTGTTGCCTATCTTTTATACAGGTGTGCCTAACCTGGCCCCTTATCAGTTAGCCACCGGTAAGAATAATAATGTACTGGCCCCCGGAAAACCGTTCATTAATAATTTCCTGCCGACACTGGGTGATATGCTGCGCCTGAATATGGCAGTGCCGCCAACGCCAAGAAATGATCCCAAATTCAGTTCATTAGGTATTATAAATGCAGCAGTGCTGGGATTAACTGATCCTGCCTATAATGGATCCACCATGCTGCAGTTCATCCCCAATATGGATGGATTTCCAAACGGAAGAAGGTTGGAAGATGATGTGACCACTATTGAATTACAAGCAGTAGGCGGAGTGGCACTGGCAGCAATTGGTTTCTGGTATGATGATTTTACCGGGACAGGCAGCCCGGTCACCAATAAACTGGTTCGTACTATCAGCTTCAAATCAGGACCTACAACAAATGACACCACTTTCCGCAGCACCTTCCCCTATGTGCAAACGCCGTGGAGAGGATATGATTACACATTAAAAGCAAGGTTCTGATAATCCATTCAATTAAAAATTTGAAATAACTGATTTATGAAAAAATTTATAAATATAACAGCAGCCGTTTTGGTTAGTATGTGCTTGCTGAATCAAACCGCAATTGCCTCATCCCACCGGGAAGCGCCATTGATCTCTAATGACCCGCTGGCAGACAATACCGATCTGTATGCTTTTAAAAGTCCGACCGATCCGGAAAAAATAATCCTTATCGCCAATTATATACCGTTTGAACATCCGGCCGGCGGCCCCAACTGGTATTCTTTTGGTACCAATATCCGGTATGAGATACATATAGATAATAATACAGCCACAGCTGGTGATGATATTATTTACCGCTTCACTTTTCAACAAACGAACCAGGACGGCAGCACATTCTTTAATATCCGCCTTGGTAAAGAAAACCTGAAAACCACCTATACCTGCGAACGCAGCACGAATGGCGGTGTTTCTTTTACCGCTATCAAAACCGGCGGACTGGTTCCTCCAACAGATATTGGTCCCCGTTCCATCAACTCAGGCGTGGGATTAAATGCCACCTCTTATAATGACCTGGTTCAGGCAGCCATCACTACTGCTTCTACCGGTGAGAAAATATTCTGTGGCCCTGTTGATGATCCTTTCTTTGTTGACCTGGGCGGTGCTTTTGATGTAGGCGGTTTCCGCACGGCTGCACAAGGCGCAAGAGACGGGCTGGCAAAATTCAACTGTCATTCCATTGTACTGGAAGTGCCGGTTTCCACCTTACAAAAAGATGCCAAGTCTGTTGCACAGGCAGCCAATATCCTGGATGGTGAATTTGTGATCGGTGTATGGGCTTCTGCAAGCCGTCCGCAAATGACAACATTAAGTGAAACTGGTGATGCTCCGGCAACCTCGGGCAATTGGGTGCAGGTATCAAGGCTGGGTATGCCGCTGACAAATGAAGTGGTAATTCCTATTGGTGATAAAGACAAATGGAATGGCACCAATCCGTACACCGGGGATGGTCAATTTGTACCCTATTTTAAAAATCCTGAGCTGGCATTATATATGGACAATTCAGCTTTTGGTGGCGCTGTTCCGGGTTTAGCTCCGCTGCGTATTCAAACAAATTCGCTGGGTGCTTTTGATTTCCGTAATGGAAAACCCGGTCTGTTCCCGCTGAAAGGTACAGCGGCAGTAGCCGGTACCGCTTTGGATGATGCTATTTTCGGAACGATCCTTTTACCAGACAACGCAAGCCCACGGGCAGTGGACCTGTTACCTATATTTTATACCGGCGTTCCTAACCTGAGACCCTACCAGTTAGCCACCGGCAAAGGCGGTGATCCACTCGCTGCAGGTAAGCCCTGGGTCAATAATTTCCTGCCTTCCTTATCAGATGCTTTGCGGTTGAATATGGCGGTTCCTGCCACACCTCGAACAGATCCGAAATTCAGTTCGCTTGGACTGGTTCAGGCAGCAGTGTTGGGATTAACTGACCCTGCTTACAATACCAATTCAAACCTGCAATTCATTCCAAACATGGACGGATTTCCAAACGGAAGAAGGCTGGAAGATGATGTTACAACGATCGAATTACAGGCCGTATCGGGAGTTGCATTAGCAGCTATCGGTTTATGGTATGATGATTTTACCGGAGGCAGCCCTGTTACACCCAACCTTCTCAGCGTTCTTACTTATAATGCCGGTGTTACAAAGAATGACACCACGTTAAAAACAACATTTCCTTTTGTACAAAACCCATGGAGAGGTTTTACAGGCAACAGTTATTCAGCAGCTGCAAACCCGACACTGGGCCTTACATTACCCGAAGGTTCATTGCTGGCCTATCCAAATCCATTTAAAACATCAGTGACCTTTCATTATAAGATCGCAGCGGCAGGTGATGTACGGATCCAAATAAGTAATGCTTCAGGCCAGCTGGTAAAAGAAATAAGCCAGGGCAGCCGTCCGGCAGGACTTCATTATGTAACAGTGGACCAGTCCAGGCTTTCATCAGGAATTTACTTTGCACAACTTTTTGTGAACGGTAAAGCATATAAAGCCATACAAATATTAAAAACACAATAACGATCTGAGCAATACAGCCGGGGAGTACAGTATTCCCCGGCCTTTTTAACCAACTATATCAAAAATCAGAAGTATGAAAAAGAATAATTTAGTACAAACAATTTTGCTGTGGAGTATTCTTTTAGGAATGCATACAGTTATTATGACTGGTTGCAAAACCAAAGCCGCTGATCAGCAGCAATCCGGAACTTCCGACGTATTGTCCGTTCCACCGCTCATGGAAAGAAAAGGCGAATTGGCCAGTGCTGCAGAATGGGGAAAGACAAAAGAGAAAGTGGCAGAATTGAATCAGAAGATCGCAAAAGATGCCAGGGATGTAAAATCAAGATTGCAGATCGCTGTTATTTATATAGCAGAGGCAAGAGTGACGGGAGAGCATCCATATTATTACCCGGCTATTTTGAAAATACTGGATGGTGTGCTGGCAATAGATAGCAGGAGTTTTGAAGCGCTGGTATATAAATCGTCTGTAAAAATGTCGCAACACCAGTTTGCAGCAGCAAAGGAGATAGCAGAAAGCGCCAAAAATATTAATCCGGATAATGCCTATGTCTATGGCATTTTAACTGATGCCAATGTCGAGTTGGGTAATTATGAAGAGGCCGTAAAGATGTCGGATAAGATGCAGGAGTTAAAACCCTCACTCGAGTCCTATTCCCGGGCCTCGTACCTGCGGGAGATCTATGGCGACTACCCGGGTGCTATCCAGGCAATGAAGATGGCAGTGGAGGCCGGCCTTCCCGGTTCTGAGCCACAGTGCTGGTCACGCAAGACCCTGGCCCACCTTTATGAAAAGACGGGTAAGTGGGATGAGGCGGAAAACCAGTACCAGCAAATACTGGCGAAGCGCCCCAGCTATTCTTTTGCGCTGGAAGGGTTGGCAAAAGTTGAAAAAAACCGGAAAAATTATAAAAAGGCGCTTGAGCTCCTCGAACAGGCTTCAGCCATTATGCCGGAGTTTTCCTTTGAAGAAGAGAGGGGAGATATATATATGGTAATGGGAGATAAACCGAAAGCGGCAGAAAAATACAAAACGGTACTATCCATGCTTGCGGAAGATGAGAAGTCGGGGCATATTTCTTCACTTGAGAAATGCAGGGTTTACGGCAAGATGGGTGATTATGAAAAAGCAATGGAAGAAGCACAAAAGGAGTATAGGGCCCGTCCGGCAAATATTGATGTAAATCAGGCAATGGCCTGGATCAGTTACCAGCTAAATAAACCCTCTGAGGCTATAGAATATATAAAAATAGCCACCCGAACAGGTTCCAAAGACCCTGAGTTGCTGGAAAAGGCTGCTAGCATCAGGAAATCAAACGGTTAACCCCGGTTTTTTAGAAAAAAAAATATATTTTAACAATAAAGTCAAAAACAAAACGTTTTTCACCAAATTTGCTATCCCAAATGTACTTTGGGACTCAAAACAAAATCCTCCTGAAAAGCCAAAAGAACATTTTTTTAGTTTCAGATAAATTTCTCTTATTTTAGTTTTGTATTTAATCAAAAGCTCTATATTTACAC
>JBEBIF010000527.1:0-2211 GCA_040080515.1 Chitinophagaceae bacterium
TGTAAAACCGTTTTCCTGTACTCTTATACAATGCATTTGCTACTGCACCAAATATGGGTGGAAAAGGCGGCTCACCTAAACCGGTAGGATTAATATCATTTTGCACAAAATGAACATCAATCTTTTTTGGCGCCTCCCGTAAACGGATCATCCGGTAACGGGTAAAATTATTTTGTTCAGGTACTCCTTCCTTAAAAGTCAGTCCGCCATACAATGCATTTCCTATTCCATCAACCACAGCTCCCTCTACCATGTTAATCGCAGCATCAGGATTTATAACTATACCGCAATCAACAGCACTGGTAACTCTTTCTACAAATGGTTGCCCATCTTTCTTTACCATGTCTACCACATGTGCAGCATAGGAGTTGTGGCAAAAATATGCAGCCACACCTCGACTATACTTTTTATTTTCAGGATTGTTCCAACCCGATTTTTCTTTCACCAGTTTCAATACACCTGCATACCTGTCTGCATCATACTCATTGTTTTTACCAACCGGATTTTCTTTTGCACGTTTTAAAAGTTCCAGTCTGAATTCAATTGGATCTTTACCCATGGCTTCTGCCAATTCATCTAAAAAGGATTG
Source organism: Chitinophagaceae bacterium (assembly GCA_040080515.1). Lineage (GTDB taxonomy): Bacteria > Bacteroidota > Bacteroidia > Chitinophagales > Chitinophagaceae > JJ008. The sequence continues at coordinate 590 of JBEBIF010000527.1, forward strand.
CTCGGCAGCTGCATTAAAATTAGATCGTGGTGCCCTGAAAGCGCCAATGGTAATATTGGATGGTATTTCCCAGCTCTCAGCTAAATAATTATCAATTGCACCGGCAGGAAACCTGTTGGCATGAATGGGTTGCTCAGGAATACCGCCGCCCTTTACATGAAAGCCGATTAAATTTTTATTGGCATCTAATGCAGCCCGGTAAGTAGCGGTGTACATGGGGCGATAAATGCCGTAGGTCATATCATCTTCACGGGTGTACACAAGCTTGATTGGAGCTTTTGCTTTTTTAGAAATAAGCGCTGCTTCTGTAACATAATGCCCGTATGCCCTCAGGCCAAAGCCGCCACCCATACGGGTCATCTGAATCTCTATCTTTTCCGGCGGCAGTTTTAAAATTTTTGATAATGTAGGTTCAATCCAGCCAGGTGCCTGGTGTGGTCCTATCAATAAAGCTTTTTCATCGGTAACATGGGCAAAGAAATTCATCGGCTCCATACAGTTATGTGGTAAAAAAGGAGCATTGTAGGTGCGTTCAATAATCTTTGCTGCATTTTTAAAAGCCGTTTCAGGGTCACCATCTTTTCGTAACTGCTGGGCTGGTTTCTTTGCATACTCCCGCATTTGTTCAAAATGAGTACTGGTACTTTCCAATGCGCCGGGCACAACTACTTCTCTTTTTCCACCTCTGCCTGCCATCGTATCTTTGGTATCACCCTTCGGCTCCCAGCTTACTTTTAGTTTTTTACGGGCATTCATTACTTCCCATGTTGTATTGCCCACCACTACCAGTAAATCATTGAATGTACGGGTGTCGAAACCAGCCTGTTCGTATCCATCTTCATATAATTTCAAACTAAACACATCTTTTATGCCAGGCATTTTCAATGTTTCAGCTGCATCAAAGCTTTTCAATTTCATGCCGAATGCAGGCGGGTGATGAATCATGGCAATCAGCATTCCTTCCTGTGTATGATCCAATGCAAAAAGAGGTTTACCGGTTACAATTTTCAATCCTTCAACATTCTTCTTTGAGTTTCGTACAATATTAAAGTGCTGTACTTCTTTCAGCTTTACATCTTTTGGTATGGTAATGGCCGAAGCTTTTGATGCAAACTCGCCATAGGTTCCCGACTTACCGCTTTTTTCATGATGAAGCATTCCTGCTTTTGTTGTTATTTCATCGGCCGGTACACCCCGGGTTTGAGCTGCAGCTTCCTTCAACATATAACGGGCAGCGGCTCCTGCTTCACGTAGTGGTTTCCAATACATCCGTACAGAATTACTTCCGCCTGTAAATTGAGGCCCCAGTTTCATATTGTCGTGTGGCCCCATTTCCACCACCAATTTTTGCCAATCCACATCCAGCTCTTCAGCTACTATCATGGGGAGAGAAGTCATTACATTTTGTCCAAACTCCGGGTTAGGATTGAGGATCTTTATGATATTATCCGGCGTGATTTTGATGTAGCCGGTTATTTCATACCATTGATCCGGCAGATCAATTGCATTTACTTTTCCTTCGGGGCTGAACTCAGCCCAACCGTTGAAACTAATCAGCAGACCGCCCCCTGCAAGAAAGGAAGATTTTAAAAATGATCTTCTGTTATAACCAGTTTTTAATT
>JBEBIF010000102.1:0-9961 GCA_040080515.1 Chitinophagaceae bacterium
TCCTTCAGCGATAGAACCCTTCCAGGGAGCGGCCACAGGTGTGGGTGGTATTCACCGGGATATCTTCACTATGGGTGCCCGGCCCATTGCGGCGCTGAACTCACTTCGCTTTGGCAATTTAGAAGAAGATAAAACACAGCATTTATTATCCGGCGTGGTGCATGGTATCGGCCATTATGGAAATTGCTTTGGTGTGCCCACCGTTGGCGGAGAAATATATTTTGATGAATGTTATCATACCAACCCATTGGTAAATGCGATGAGTGTGGGAATTGTAAAAGCAGGAAAAACAGTTTCTGCCATAGCGTTAGGAGCCGGAAACCCGGTAATGTTTGTTGGCAGTGCTACGGGTAAAGATGGTATTGGCGGCGCCTCTTTTGCATCAGCAGATATAACTGCAGAAAGTACACAGGAGTTGCCTGCCGTACAGGTAGGTGATCCATTCCAGGAAAAGAAATTGTTAGAAGCCTGCCTGGAAGTGATAGAGACCGGCGCCGTAGTGGGTATGCAGGATATGGGCGCAGCCGGAATTATTTGTTCTACAGCAGAGATGAGTGCGAAGGGAGCAATGGGCATGCGTATCGACCTGGATAAAGTGCCCACCCGTCAAAAAAATATGAAGACATGGGAACTGCTGCTGAGTGAAAGCCAGGAGCGGATGTTGCTGGTAGCAGAAAAAGGAAGAGAAGAAGAAGTAAAGAAAGTGTTTGAGAAATGGGACCTGCCTTGTTCAGTGATTGGCGAAGTAACAGACGATGGCTTACTTGATTTTTATATGAACGGCCAACTGGAAGCTTCTATCCCGGCATTTGAATTAGTATTGGGTGGCGGTGCTCCGCAATATGAAAGAGAATACAGTGAGCCAAAATATTTTGCAGAGATCAAAAAGTTTGATCCTGCTACCATACCGGTGCCAAAGGACCTGAAAGCCATTGCAGAAACGCTGATACAACTTCCTTCTATCGCATCAAAGAGATGGGTGTATAACCAGTACGACAGTATGGTGGGTACCAACAATACTTCCACCAATGCGCCAACAGATGCATCGGTGGTAATAGTAAAAGGGACCACGAAGGCACTGGCCGTGACCACCGACTGCAACAGCCGTTATGTGTATGCTGATCCCTATAAAGGCACGATGATAGCCGTAAGTGAAGCAGCAAGGAATATTGTATGTAGTGGCGGACAGCCACTGGGTGTTACCAACTGTTTGAACTTTGGAAATCCATACGACCCGGAAGTATATTACCAGTTTGTACAGGCGATCAAAGGAATGGGAGAGGCCTGCCGGAAATTTGCCACCCCCGTTACCGGTGGTAATGTGAGTTTTTATAATCAGAATCCCGATGGCCCGGTGTATCCCACACCCACTATTGGTATGGTGGGGCTTCTGGAAGATGTGACGGATAAGATGACTTTAGATTTTAAAGAAGAAGGCGATATCATTTATGTATTAGGTGCAAACACGAACGACATCAACTCTTCACAATATATAAGCAAGATATGCGGGGTTCAGTATTCACCGGTGCCGCATTTCGAATTGGAAGAAGAGTTTCAATTGCAACAAAAAGTGACAGCACTCATTACTGCCGGGTTAATACAATCCGCACATGATATAAGTGAGGGTGGTTTGTTTGTTACATTGTGTGAAAGTGGTTTCAACCGGGAACTTGGTTTTTCACTGCAAACAACCGCCGGTGTAAGAAAGGATGCCTGCCTGTTTGGCGAAGGGCAAAGCCGGGTGGTGGTGTCCGTAACACTGGATAAAGTAAAAAAGTTTGAGGCTGCATTGAATGGACATCCTTTTGAAAAGGTGGGAGTGGTGACGGGTGGTGAATTAATGGTAGATGGAGATTTCTGGGGCAGCATAGATTGGTGGAGTGAAAAATATGATACAGCGCTGGAAAATTATTTATCAAAAGAAGAAGCCGGAGCAGCAATAAGCCCCCTCTAAAATTTTTCCCCAGCCTTATTGAAACCGGGAATTTGTACTAATGAATAAAAAATCTTTGATACTGCTCACAGGCGCCGCCGGTTTTATCGGAAGCTACCTGCTTGGTTACCTGAATAAAAAAGGATTCACCAACATTATCATCGCTGATGATTTTAGTGATGAGGACAAGTGGTTCAATTTTGACTCCAAAAAATTTGTAGCAAAAGTAGAGCGGGAGGAACTGTTTGACTGGCTGAAAAAGTATGACGAAGGTATTGACCCAATACCTATTGAATTTGTCTTTCATCTTGGTGCCAGAACAGATACCACTGAATTTGATTATGCCATTCATGAAAAGCTGAATGTGGAGTATTCCAAAAACATCTGGAATTATTGCACGAAGAAAAATATCCCGCTGGTGTATGCCTCGTCTGCCGCTACTTATGGCAGTGGAGAATTGGGATATAAAGACGATCATGAAGTAGTGGAACAACTGCAGCCGCTGAACCCCTATGGCATTTCCAAGAATGAATTTGATAAATGGGCGATACGCCAGTCGGGAGTCGTTAGTCATGAGTCAATAGTACCGCCGTTCTGGGCAGGATTAAAGTTTTTCAATGTCTATGGCCCTAATGAGTATCATAAAGAAAGAATGGCCAGTGTGATCTTTCATTCATTCAACCAAATAAAAGCGGTGGGAAAGGTAAAGTTGTTCAGATCACACCGACCGGATTTTGAAGACGGGCAACAGCTCCGTGATTTCATTTATGTGGATGATGTGGCGAAACTTTGCTACTGGCTGATCGATAATCATATAGCCTCCGGCTTATACAACCTTGGTACAGGTAAGGCAAGAACATTTGAAGACCTGGTGAAAGCAACTTTTGCCGGAATGGATAAAGAACCGGTGATCGAATACATAGATATTCCGGAAGATATCCGCTCCACATACCAGTACTTTACAGAAGCAGATATGAACAAGCTACGGGCGGCCGGTTACAAAGAAAACTTCTATACACTGGAAGCAGGAGTGGGGGAATATGTAAAAAAGTTTCTGCTGAAGAAAGAATACTACTGACCACAACCTCACAACATATATTTATTTCTTAGTTTTTTGCATACTGATGTTAGGGCAAAAAAAAGAAGCGGTAAAAACCGCTCCTTAATTTATACACACAATGAAAGGCGTTATTACTTCTTAGGCATCAGCACGGCGTCTATTACATAGGTAACGCCATTGCTGGAGATCACATCAGCTATAGTGATGTTGGCAGATCCGCCTTTAGCATCCCAAACGGTCCATTTACCATCTTTGTAGCCAATGGTCAGTTCCTCACCCTGTACGGTTTTTAATTTCTGTCCGTCTTTCAGGTCTGTTGATTTCATAGCACCAGCTACTACGTGGTAGGTCAGGATCTTTGCAAGTGTAGCTTTATTTTCGGGCTTCAGCAGGTTGTCAACTGTGCCTGCAGGCAATGCACTGAAAGCAGCATTAGTGGGTGCAAATACAGTAAATGGTCCTGCACCTTTTAAAGTTTCTACCAGGCCTGCAGCTTTTACTGCGGCCACCAGTGTGGTATGATCTGCAGAACCAGCTGCATTATCGACAATGTCTTTGGATGCCACCATCATAGCTCCACCTACCATCACCCCTTCCTCTTTGGGCTCCATTTTGTCCATCTTGTCCATTTTGGCGGTGTCTTCCATTTTGGCATCTTTATTCTCTTTGCTGCTATTATTACAAGCGATAAAAGAACCAGTCGTGATTGCTGCCAGGATCAGCAGCGGGAAGAATCTCTTTTGCATAAAATATTATTTGGTTTTAGTTGAATAATGCACCACATACGGAGAATAAGCAGGTCCGGATTTCGGTACCCGCTTTTTTTATGGCCTTGTTTCAGGATAAGCCATAAAAGGGAGCAGATGGCTCAACAAAGCCTTTATAATCATCGTTCTTTATCTTTACCAAAACAATGATAGAATGGCAAAGAAAATAGCAATTATCGGCGGCGGAAACCTCGGGGCATCAATTGCAGACGGTTTGATCATGAGTGAGTTCAGCCGGCCGGTGGAATTATCCATTACCCGGCGCAACCTGGCCACCCTCAGCCGGTTTGCAGAAAGGGGCTGTATGGTACATAGTGATAATAAGAAAGCAGTAAAAGACAGTGAAGTGATCATCCTCGCTGTGAAGCCTTACAACTATGCAGATATTATAAAAGAGATCAAACCGGTATTGAATCCGAAGAAGCAGGTGGTAGTCTCAGTGATCACTGGTGTTTGGATACAGCAACTGCAGGAGGCGATCGGCAAACCTGTTCCCGTTATCAGGGCGATGCCCAATACAGCGATCGCTATTCAGCAAAGCATGACCTGCCTGGCACATGCCGGAACTACGGCTTCACAACTCAGCTATATTCAGCAATTGTTTGACCAGTTGGGGAAGACTGTACTGATAGATGAAAAACTGATGGATGCAGCCACGGTACTGGGAGCTTGTGGCACCGCCTATGCCATGCGGTATATCCGTGCCAATATACAGGGCGGTATTGAAATTGGTTTTGATGCAGCCACTGCCTCACTCATCGCCGCACAAACAGTAAAAGGTGCTGCGCAATTATTACTGGAGAAAGGTTCACATCCGGAACAGGAGATAGATAAAGTGACAACACCGAAGGGCTGCACCATTGCCGGATTGAATGAAATGGAACACCAGGGATTCAGTTCCTCTTTGATACGGGGGTTGGTGGCGAGTTATAATAAGATATTAAAAGGATGATGTATGAGTGACCAACCTTTTTTTGCCACCATCAAAATAGTTTCTACTTTCATCTTCTAAACAAATCGCTATATGAAAAAGATATTATTTTCTTTCCTGGTTCTGGGCCTTATTAGTTTTGCTGCTTGTAAAAATGAGAAAAAAGCTGATAAACCCGAAGAACCCAAAACAGAAACCCCTGCTAAACCCGAAGAGGGCAAGACAGATGCTATGATGGCCAATGACAAAGACCATGTGTGCACCGAGAAATGCAAAGATGGTACTCACCTGTATGCCCATGGTGAAAAAGGGCATACCTGCACTGAGGCTTGTGGTGCTAAGATGTAAGTGTATTTAAAATGTATTGCACAACCGGGACTGAAAGATCAGTCCCGGATTTTTTTCGGCTTGACTACTTAGTTGAGTACTTGTGTTTATTGTTTATTGTTTATACACCACCCCATCCTTCATTACAAATACCACTTTTCCAAAGACCTTGAAATCTTTAAAAGGATCGCCGTCCACCGCCACGATATCGGCGAGTTTGCCCACTTCGATCGATCCGAGTTTATCTTTTTCTCCAAGCAATTCTGCTGCATTGATGGTGGCTGATTTGATGGCCTCCATCGGTGGCATGCCCGCATCGATCATCAGGCCAAATTCCAGCCAGTTCATACCATGTTTATATACACCGGCATCTGTACCAAAGGCGATCTTAACTCCGGCTTTGTAGGCTTTGGCAAAAGTGGCTTTGATCTTTGGTCCGATCTCTAATGCTTTTGGCGTAACAAGATCAGGGTAGTAGCCCGGCTTTTTAGCAGAATCCGCAACAGCAGCACCGGCTGTAAGAGTAGGCACATACCAGGTGCCGTATTGTTTGAATAAGGCAATGGCCTCATCATCCATATAAGTGCCATGCTCAATTGAATTGACACCGGCACGGATAGCCCTTTTCATGCCTTCTGCGCCATGGGCATGCACGGCCACTTTATAGCCATAATCTTTAGCCGTTTCCACAATGGCCCTTATTTCTTCCTCGGTAAACTGGGGGTTGCTGGCGCTTTTCGCCACACTCAGCACACCGCCGGTGGCGGTTATTTTAATGAGGTCGCTGCCGTCCTTGTAGCGTTGTCTTACTGCTTGCCGGCATTCATCTGGTCCGTTGGCCACCCCTTCAGCAGGGCCCGGGTCGCCCATCAGGTCTTTGCGGTAGCCATTGGTAGGGTCAGCATGGCCACCTGTTGTAGCTATGGATTTTCCGGCCGTATACACTCTCGGTCCTTTTATCAATCCTTTGTTGATCGCATTGCGAAGCGAGATATTGACGCCGGTGCCACCAAGGTCTCTTACGGTGGTAAAGCCGGTCATCAGGGTTACTTCAGAGAATTTTACCGACAGGTAGGCATAGTCAGCAGGATTGTAGGTAAATGTTTCCATATACCTGTTGGGATTTGTTTCATGCTCCAGGTGCACATGCATGTCAATCCAGCCGGGTGTGACCGTTTTTGTTTTCAGGTCAATGGTCTTATCAGCAGCAGTGCCTGTAGTGTAGCCACTTTGAACGGCAACGATCTTATTTTTTTCCACTACAATTGTCATTTCTTTTTTGGGCTCATTGGCAATACCATCTGCCAGGGTGCCGCACCAGATATATGTTTTTTGGGCATGAATGGCAGCGCAGCAAAACAGGCAGTATATGATCAGCAGGATCTTATTCATATAAACAATGTTGAAATACTAAAATACTGTAATCAGGGGTTAATTTGTAATTTAATAGCTGATCACACAAAAATCTCAGACATGAAAAAAGGCTTGTTCTTCCTGGCCACTGCCGGGTATTTGCTGATCGTAAACGGTTGCGGCCAAAACGCACCACCTTTCACCGAAAAACGCCTGGTGATAGCCAGTAAGGAAACGGTAAAAGTGCCGGAGCTGAATTTAACCATCACTAACAATGGCTGCGGACGCCAATGGATGTCGGAAGATGGGAAACCAGAGTATGAAAGGGCCTTTTGTGACATTGTAATTAAGCTAAAAGACTCCTCTGCCTGGCTGGGCAGGGATCGCAATCCTGTATATATTGGTAATGTGAAGGTGCTGCTGGACAAAATGAACCCCTGGGGCCGGGAGGAAGACAGTGTGCCAGCGGGCGGCTGCCGGGTAATTGTTACCAAACTTACAGACACACAACGCTGAGATAAGGCTATTGCTGCCAATAGTGAATTTCACCAACCGGCACTGGTATAAAAAGTTCTGGCGCTGCAATTATTTTCCACATTTTGTGGGTATGAAATTTTAGCGGCCAGAGAATTTCATTTAGCTTTGCATGACCTCCCGGAAATTTACCTGTCCGTTACATTTCTCAAAATATCCGCTGGTCATATTGGTGGGGTTCCATAATCAGATCATTTTATCGTATTGAATAAAAAACAACCATTTTGTATGGCTAAGTATGTATTTGTTACCGGGGGTGTTACTTCTTCATTGGGTAAAGGGATCATAGCAGCATCTCTTGCCAAATTGCTACAGGCAAGGGGCCTCCGTGTTACTATCCAGAAGTTTGACCCTTATATCAATGTGGACCCCGGTACGCTCAACCCTTACGAACATGGAGAATGCTTTGTAACAGAGGATGGCGCTGAAACCGACCTTGACCTTGGTCATTATGAAAGATTTCTGAACATATTCACCACACAAGCGAACAACGTAACTACCGGAAGGATCTACCAGACCGTTATCAATAAAGAAAGGGAAGGGGCCTACCTTGGCAAAACCGTTCAGGTAGTTCCTCATATCACAGATGAGATCAAAAGAAGAATGCAATTGCTGGGACAAAGCGGGGAGTATGATGTGGTGATCACTGAAATTGGTGGTACTGTGGGCGACATTGAAAGCCTGCCCTTTGTGGAAGCGGTCCGTCAGTTACAGTGGGAATTGCCGGAAGAAGATACTGTAGTGGTGCATTTAACCCTTATCCCGTATTTAAAGGCAGCAGGAGAATTAAAGACAAAACCAACACAGCATAGTGTAAAAATGCTGAGCCAGGAAGGAGTACATCCCGATGTGATCGTTTGCAGAACAGAAAGAACACTCTCCACCGAGCTGCGTAGAAAGATCGCCCTGTTTTGTAATGTAAAACAGGAAGCGGTGATAGAAGCTGCCGATGCACCCACGATCTATGAAGTGCCGGTAACAATGATGGCGGAAGGACTGGATGTGATCGTGCTGAAGAAAATGAATATTACAAAGTACAATGAACCGGAACTTACCAAGTGGAAAGGATTCCTGGATAAATTAAAATACCCGAAAGGGAAGGTGAACATTGGACTGATCGGTAAATATATCGAGCTGCAGGATGCATACAAATCCATACTCGAATCTTTTATACATGCCGGCGCCATGAATGAGTGTAAGGTGGATATTGTGAATGTGCACAGCGAGTTTATTACAGACGATAATGTGGCGGAAAAGCTGGCTGGCCTGGATGGTTTGCTCGTGGCCCCGGGTTTTGGACACAGGGGTGTGGAAGGAAAGATTGTAGCTGTAAAATATGCCCGTGAAAACGGGTTGCCCTTCTTTGGCATTTGCCTGGGAATGCAAATGGCGGCTATAGAGTTTGCCCGGAATGTGCTGGGATTAAAGGAAGCCCATTCCACCGAAATGAATCCCAATACCAAAGAGCCGGTGATAGACCTGATGGAAGAGCAAAAGAAAGTAACCGCCAAAGGTGGTACCATGAGATTGGGCTCTTATCCCTGCGATTTGAAAGAAGGTTCATTAGCTGCCCGTATTTATGGTAAAGCTTCAATTACTGAAAGGCACCGGCATCGTTGGGAGTTCAATAATAAATACCTCGCCCAGTTTGAAGAGGCAGGAATGATCGCCAGCGGCAAAAATCCCGGAACTGGTTTGGTGGAGATCATCGAATTACCCGGGCACCCGTTCTTTATTGGAGTGCAGTACCACCCCGAGTTAAAAAGCACCGTAGAGACCCCGCAGCCAATTTTTGTTCATTTTATAAAAGCCGCCAAGGCATATGCTGAAAGGAAACTCGAGGTGAAAAACCCCCTTTTGCAGAGTGAAATGATATAAAAAGGCATCCTGCCGGAAGTTATTGGTTCTTTACCGGTTATAGCTGTCGCTTCAATGGCAGGTACCCAGAAACAAGTACCCGGAAACAAGAAACCCGCTATCTTTGCCCCCTCCAAAAAAGTAACAATGAAGTTTGATCGTAACACCCTGCTTGGCTTTGGGATTCTGGCTGTTTTATTTATTGGCTATTTCTATTACACCAACAAACAACAATCTGAGGCCAGGAAAAAGAGGGACGCAGTAACGCAAATGGAGCAGGCTAAAAAAGATTCTCTTGCCCGCATCAACAAACCCAAAGATGATTCAGTAGGCAAGAAGCAGGATTCGGTTTTAGCTGTTACCAAGGTCAGTGCTTTTAAAGGAGCATCCGATACCACGGAAAAAACAGTGGTGGCGGAGAACGACCTCGTCAAAGTGACATTTACCAACAAAGGCGGCCAGGTAAAAAAAGTAGAACTAAAAAAATACCGGCACCAGGACAGCACCCTGGTACAACTGGCGGCTTCTGACTTTGATAAGATAAGTTATACCATCAGTACCTCCGGCAACAGCATAGCCGAAACAGGCGATCTTTACTTCTCTGGCGGAGAAGCGAAAAAAAATCCGGATGGATCAACTGTTGTTTCCTATACACTGGCATCAGCCGACAGCGGATCAGCCGCTTCTGCTACTCATGAATTTATCCTGAAGAAGGATGACTACATGATTGATTTCAATGTAAAGCTTACTGGTGTGAACCAATTGCTTCCGCAAGGCAGTATGAACCTGAACTGGCAGTATGCCGCTGCCCAGCAGGAGTCTGATATCTCTTATGAGAAACAGAACACACAGGTAGGTTATGTAAAAGACGGAAGTTTTGACTACCATACCATCAGCAGAAAAAGCAGTAAGAATTTTGATGAATCGGTAAGCTGGGTGGGTATCAGGCAGCGTTTCTTCTTTGGGATACTGGTAGCAAAAAATAACTTTAACTCAGGCAGTATGGAATGGACAGTTCCAAATGACACTACGAGGACTGTAGTTCGCTCCACTGCAAAAATGAAGATACAGGTACCGGCTGGTGCCGCACCGGTCATTCCTTTCAACCTTTATTATGGCCCTTCTGAGTATCACATACTGCGGAAGTACGACATGAAGTTTGAGAAGCTGGTGAACCTGGGCCAGGGCATATATACTTT
>JBEBIF010000528.1:0-2199 GCA_040080515.1 Chitinophagaceae bacterium
ACGACCCCGCCCCAGATCTGTCCCTCACGGCCCTTCACACCGGGTCTTGAATACCTGATGCTGATGCTGGTGATCCCCACTTCTTCGGAAATAGTGGCTCTCGGGTTAAAGCCCACGGATGGAATATCCATTTGAGCTGTTGCAATGATTGCAGTAAGTATAAGTCCGGCTGAAAGAATAATCTGTTTCATATTGCTTGTTTTATTATTTTATTCAAAATGAACGTTCCCTTCTTTTAATTCCCGATCACCCCGCCACTTTGCTGCACCCTCTTTAATTCTTCCTCTGCGCCGCCGCTTCGCTGTTTGGGAGGTTTGACCCCGCTATTACCAAACCGGTAATTAAAGCTGAGTTTGAATTGCCGGGTTTCTCCCTGGAAATTGATTTTCATGACCTGGCCGGCAAAATTGGAAGTAGCCCTGAATTTAAGGCTGTGAAATACATCACTCACAGCGGCTTTAAGAGTGGCCTTGCCCTTGAAAACCTGTTTTGAAATACCTGCATCGATATTATAGATAGACTTCCCTTTGAAACTGCCCTGGTAAATAGTGGGGGCGTTGAAAAATCCGCTTACTTCTGCTGTCCAGGTTTTGGCAAATTTCAGGCTGTTCTGCACGAACAGGTTGAACCCAAAAGCATCCAGGTTGATTTTCCTTCCTGTACCAAAATCCGCTTTGTACTTTGAATAATTGCTGCTGATACTGGTGAACAGGCTATAGCTTTTATATTGAAAAGGATAGCTCATACTTATACTGGTAATGTCCTGCGTCGCGAGATTTTTCTTGGACACAAAAGCCTTTGATTTTTCGGTGGTATCAATGATCTGGGTAAACAAATCATTGACGTGGCTGTAATTAACAGCAATATTCAGCTTGTATTTATAGGTATGGCTGATCCCGAAGCTGTGCGTATATTGAGGGCGGAGATTTACATTCCCTTTCATGAATGTGTACTCGTCCATTTTGAATTCAAAAGGATTCAGGTCCTGGTAAGCCGGTCTGTCAATGCGCCGGCTGTAGGTCAGGCTCCATTGCTTCATCGGGTTTTTATTGAAGGTGATGGCCGCACTGGGAAACAGGCTGGTATAGGATCTTTTAAAAGAAGTCGTATGGGACACATAATTACTCCCGTTCCATTTCAATCCCTCCGACACTCCTTCTGAGACGGTGTGTTCGGCACGAAGACCGGCCTGGATCATGAACGTTTTGTACTGGCGGTTATAGTTGATATATCCTGCATTAATATTTTCTTTATAAAGAAACCGGTTGCTGCGGTCCTTATCAAGGTCCTCCCCTGCATTAGTCACATTGAAGCGCTGGAAATTATTATCGGTTTTTACCCGGGCGGCTTTTGCACCTAACGAGAGTTTTCCTTTCCTGAAATTCTGTTCGTAATCGGCTTTTGCAGTGTTAATATTGATCGTGGCAGGCGAATACATATGATAGATCACACTGTTCAGCATCGTTTGTCCTGAAGTATCATAATAATAATTGGGCTGGAACTGGTCGCTGTTGAGATCGTAGGTACCGTGATCCGCATTCAGCACTAAACTGGTCCCTGCCGGGTCAATATAGCTGTAGCTGAGGTTGACATTCAGATTGTTTCTTTTCAAATCGTTGCTGTTATCAGCGATCAGTATGCGGTCAACCGTGTTGGTGGTGCTGTTTGAAATAAGGGTCCTGCTGTAGTTACTAAATTCCGGGTTGGATAGTGTTCCGTTCAACATGACCCCGATGGTGTTTTTTTTATTGATGAAATAATCCGCACCCACTTTGAAATTATGCGACCTGGCCAGTTGCCGTATGGTGCCCCGCTGATCAAACAGGCTGTCTGACACGGTTCTTGTCACATCCATTTTTTGCTCGGTTGGACCATAATTAAAGCTATAGCTGCTAAAAAGGTTGATGCTTTTGTTGCGGTAATTCAGGGAAGCCCCTGTATTGTATTTTGCAGTTATGCCAATATTCCATCCTGCATTCACGGAGCCATTGGCACCAAGCGATTTGTTCTTTTTTAACCGGATATTGATAATACCTGCATTCCCGGCTGCATCATATTTTGCGGAGGGATTGGTGATCAGTTCTATTGCTTCGATCTGTGAGGATGGCAAGGTCTTCAGATAGCTGGCAAGATCGGCCCCCGATAAGGGAGTTGCCCTGCCATCAATATAAATTTGTACCCCGTTTTTCCCGGACAGGC
>JBEBIF010000103.1:0-9928 GCA_040080515.1 Chitinophagaceae bacterium
TGGGGCTTCGTCAACATAGTTTCCTGTTACATACCATTTCCCAAATGGAATAACTGGTGGTGTTTCTTTTTTTCCGGGATTAGCGACCCGGTACCGCACACTTTTACTGGTGGATGGACCGTATTTAAAATAATTGTTTACAATGTTATAGTATCCGCCTTCGCCGGCATAGATAGTATTGCTGCCCCAGTTGTAGATCACATTATTCCGGTAATCTACATTTTCTTCAGGCGCATTTCTTATACCATCAAACCGGGGGTTGCGGTTATTACAATGGGCAAATAAATTATGATGGGCAGATAAATGTTTTCCACCCCAGATACCCCCGAAGCCATGATGTTCAAAATCTTTATCACCTGTTTCAAAATGATAGGAGTAGTTCAGCGGCTCTGAAATGATGTTCCATTGCAGGGTGGTGCTGTCCCCGGCATACACAGAGAATACTTCATCTGTGCTCCAGCTAAGACTGCAATGATCGATAATGATATTTTTTCTTCTTATACCTCCAAAGGCATCATCTGAACCGGAGCCATCCACCATTCCGCCGTTTTGGTATTTATCACCCATTCGAAAACGGAGGTAGCGTACAATTATATTATCTCCGCCAAGCCCGACAGAATGATCGGCAATGCAAATGCCGTCACCGGGTGCTGTTTGTCCGGCAATGGTCACATCACCTTTTATAGAAAGTTTTGTTTCAAGATGTATAGTGCCTGAAACGGCAAACACAATGATCCGTTTCGTTTTTGTTTCTGCTGCTTCCCGAAAACTGCCCGGGCCTTTGTCATTTAAATTGGATACGATAAAGACCTTACCACCGCGGCCACCAGTAGCATATTTGCCAAAGCCTTCTGCGCCGGGAAAAGCGACAGGAATATTATCTGCTGCAGGGGTGCTTATCTTATGCTGCTGTGCGCAGGCAACAAATAAAAGGGTGCAACAGCTGTTTAGTATCAGTATGATCTTTTTCATTCTAAATTGGTCAGACGATATTAAGAAAATAAGGCTGCACTAAAGCAGCCTTAGAAAAAAATTTACCAGCACATCCAGATCAATAGTTAGGATTTTGGGTCAGGTTAACATTGGCGTCCCTTGCCGGTTGCGGAATGGGCAACAATTCCCCTTTTCCTGTTGTAAACCCGGTGGCATACCGTGCTATGGCTGTGGTATTGATGGCAGCCGACAACCAAACAACACTGGTGGTACCAGCCGGTGTGGAAGCCGGGGCTGTTTTATACAATGAATTAAAGAACAGGCCGCCTATATTATTATTGTCAGAAGTGGTGCTGCTGTAATAATACATACGTACAGGCAGTGTTGTTGAAATGCAATAAGTCGGATAACCGGCCATATATGTGGGTTGCACCATGGCTGTACTGGTGGACATCTTCAGCATATTGGCCTTTGTTTCATTGATGGCAGTACCGAGCAGGTTCCAGCGGATGAGGTCATACTTGCGAACACCTTCGCCGCCCAGTTCCAGTGCCCTCTCCCGTACAAGTGCTTTAAAGAAATCGTCTTTAGATAACCCTGCAGGAATATCAACAGCATCCGGTGTGTTGATAGGTTTTCCATAGCCTCTTCTTCTTACCATATTAATTGCATTATAAGCGGAAGCGGTGGCGCCACTCAATTCATTTTCTGCTTCGGCATACATCAATAATACATCTGAATACCGGATGATCTGCCATTTCAAACTAAAGTATTGTATGGCATTGGTAGGAGCAACAACCGGGTTGGTGATCCAGTCACGTCTGTACTTTCCATCGCAAATAGCCGTAATGGCCTGGCCAACTTTTGTAGAGCCATTGGCTGCTACGTTATAAGGAGCGCAGGTCACATCTCTGCGGGTGTCAGTAGAATCAAACAGGTACAGGTAACTGGGCAATACATTGATGCTCTTGTTGCCCAAATTATTTACAGTAGGCCCGTTATAATAAGCAAGCTTGGTGTCTTCATTGGCATTTAACCCGATCGCACTTGCCTGGAATAGTAATTCACCATTCGGGTCGTTTACGGCACGGGCATTTACCTGGTCTTTCCATAGTGCCCTGAAGCTTGGGTTCAGTGAATGCTGATTGGAGTTGATGATATCATTACACTCACTTTTTGCAATTTGATAATAGGTAAGATAGTCGGC
Source organism: Chitinophagaceae bacterium (assembly GCA_040080515.1). GTDB lineage: Bacteria > Bacteroidota > Bacteroidia > Chitinophagales > Chitinophagaceae > JJ008. Next base: position 2,141 of record JBEBIF010000103.1, read on the forward strand.
ATTTCTTTGCATACCGCCACCATTTTTATGCAAGGCATAGCCGCCTCTGAATAAAGCGATCCTTGCCCTCAATGCTTTTACAGCGCCTTTGGTGATTCGTTCATTCGCTGCATCACCTATTCCGGCCACTTCATTTTTCCAGGGTACAAGGGTGGCAGCCGTTTGCAGATCACTGAGAAGTTTGTTGTACAACGTATCACTGTGGACCCTTACCGGAAAAGGATCGGTCAATATCTGTTTGGAGGCAGGAACAAAATGTGCCGGAAGATCACCCCAGTTGCGGATGGCTTCAAAATAAAACTGTGCCCGCAGGGTCAGCGCTTCACCATACATTCTTTGCAATTGCTTTTTTTCCTGTTCTGTTCCGTTGGTGTACATATCCATCTGGGGAATGTTGTCAATACAAATATTGGCAAATTCAATTCCCTGGAATAATTGATTGAACGGATTGGTGATCTGCGCATTACCAGGCGTGGCCGAATAGCGGGCGATATCCCTTCTGTCATTATCAGCAGCGCCGGTTGGCCCCTGCATCTCATCATTATCTACGGGATAGTATAAGCTGAGGCGGATACCATATCCGGCATCACCCACCAGGCGGCTGTACACACCAGCAATGGCTTTGTAGGTGCTGGCCACATCTTTAAAAACCACTTTGGCATCAACGTCCGTGATCGGCTGCTGGTCCAAATATTTTTTGCAACCTGTTGCAGCAAACACTACGATAAGTGTGATCAGTGCTGCCAGTTTCTTTAAAGGATTTGCATTCATATCAGAAAGTTTAAATTGTACTTGTTGTTATTAAAAAGTGGCATTAACACCAAAAATGAAACTACGGCTTTTCGGATAGGCTGAATAATCAAGGCCCGGTGTAAGCGGACTGCTTCTTACACTTACTTCAGGATCATATCCGGTGTACTTGGTGATGATGGCCAGGTTATTTCCGGTAAAATAAAAACGAAGTTTGCTCATTTTCATTCCCACCAGTTTTTTTACTGGTAAAGAGTATCCGAGGGACACATTATTTAACCGTACAAAAGAACCATCTTCAATAGCCCATGAATGCGGATAGAAAGCACCGGCGCTCTTCAATGGCTGCCAGAGGGTCGCATTTTTATTTAGTGCAGCCAGCTGATCAGGAGGAATACCTACCGCCTGTGATGACCCATTTACCCATAATGCAGACTGACCTGTTGGTGTAACCACTCTCCAGCGGTTTTCCATTATAGAAAGCATATTGGAATTAGCAGTGTATCCATTGGTGAACTCGATCTTATTGGCATTATAAATATCATTGCCAAAAGAGAAATTCATGAACACACTCAGGTCCCATTGGCGATAAGTGAATTGCTGGTTCAATCCACCCGTACATTTCGGCGTAGGATCACCAATGATCTTTCTGTCGTTGTTGATATCCACCACGCCATCACCATTCAGGTCAACAAATTTTATTGAACCCGGCATTACGGTACCGATGATAGAAGCATTGGTAGGCACTCCGGGGCGTAACGTATAAACACCGGTGGAATAGTTATAATTAAAATCATCCACGGTATAGAAGCCCGCCGTTACTAACCCATAGATAGAACCAACAGGTGAGCCGATCTTCTGAATATAATCCGTTGGCTGACCAGATACACCCCAGCTGGCAGCAGGGAAGAACTGTGTTTGATTGGTACCAAGCGCCAGTATCTTGTTCTTATTAAAGGACACATTGAAATTGGCGGTCCAGTTCAGTGCATTGGTCTTTCTTAGAAGGACCATGTTCAACTGAACTTCCACACCCTTGTTGGATGTTTTACCAATATTCTGTAATTGGGTGGAGTATCCGTATGTAGCGGGGATAGGTACATTCAGCAACAGGTCTTTTGAGGTGTTATTATAAAGGTCCACACTCAGGTCCACTCTTCCTTTGAACAGGCTGATGTCGATACCATAGTTACGGTTGATGGTGGACTCCCATTGCAACGCTTCATTTACCAGTGCATTGGAATAATAAGCAAGTATGGCCTGGTTGTTCAGTCCGTAAAAATAACGTCCGTCATTTGAAAAAGAGGTCAGGAACAGGTAATCGGCTATACGGTTATTTCCCACCTGGCCAAAACCGGCACGCAGTTTCAGGTCGCTGATGAAGCCGACATTCTGCATGAATTTTTCATTCTTCAACCTCCAGGCCACAGATCCGGCGGGGAAATAACCCCATTGTTTACCGGGTGCAAATTTGGATGCACCATCTGCTCTTACATTGAAGGAGAACAGGTATTTATTCGCAAAGGAATAATTTACCCGGCTAAAGAAGGAGAGGTTGGTATATCTTGTTTTACCCAGTTTAGGATACCCGGTAAAGGATACGCCCAAATTGGTTTCTTTAAAGGCCGTACCCGGTGAAGTGTTTAATGGAAAATCCCGGAAAAGGCTGGAACGGCTTTCTGTTCTCAGGTCATAGCTTTCTTCGCCTACAAGGAAATCAAAATCATGTTTCTTCTTAAACCCTTTTACAGAGTAGCTTAACACATTGGAATTTGTATAAGTAGTTCTGGAAGTGGTATCCAGTCCTGCTATGGGTTTTCTGCCGCCCTGTATGATAGAATAGGGAGTAATGGAGTCGTTGAACTGCAGGTCGGTCAGTTTATTATAATCATAGGCCGCAGTGGATTTAAAAGAAAGATTTTTAGTGATATTGTATTGCACAAAGGCAGTAACGTTGTACGCATTGGTGGTTTTCTTGCGGTATTCTGAATTGGCTAATGAAACAGGATTATACAGGTTCAACCCATTACCAACATTCGGGTCGGCAAAAGGATCTGAATCATCGATGTCCTGGTTAAAAGAAAGATAAGGCCTGTACTTGACCGCATTGCGCAGCCGGTTGTAAGAAGAACCTTTTGCATCAGATACACCGGCACCATATACATCCTGGTGTGTAAAACGGCCACCAACACCCACTTTCAGGTTTTTAGTTATTTTATAATCACCTTTCAAATTGAACAGGTGTCTTTTATAATTGGAACTGATAACGATCGCTTTGTCGTTGTTGTACGTGTAACCAAAATTATAAGTGGCTTTGCTCGTACCACCGGAAGCACTGATATTATGTGTGGTGGTAATGCCGGTATTGCCAAACACTTCATCCTGCCAGTCCACAGCATCTATATTTTTATAATTAGATAAGGTATCCCAGGTGGTACCAAAGTTTTTGAGGAAGGTGGTACTGTCGGTACTGCTGCCTCTGGATCTTTCAGACTGGTAAATCACATAGTCATACGGGCTTAATACTTTCAGGTGTTTGGAAAGCTCCTTCACACCCACAAAACCATTATAGGAAACGATCAGTCTGCCGGGTTTACCGCTTTTAGTGGTGATCACAATGACGCCGTTGGCACCACGGGCACCATAGATGGCGGTGGCCGCTGCATCTTTTAAAACATCTATAGATTGAATATCCTGCGGGGAGATACTGGAAAGTCCGTTCTCTACCTGCACCCCATCCAAAATGTATAAAGGAGAATTATCACCCGTGATGGACATACCACCCCGGACCCTGATACGAATATCAGCATCCGGCGAACCTTCTGCAGTGGTGGCGGTAACACCGGCCAGCCGGCCATTGAGTGCCTCTGCAGCTGAGTTGATCGGAATAGCTGCCAGGTCTTTTGCACCAACGGATGAAACCGAGGCCAGCAGATCTTTTCTTCTCACGGTCTGGTAGCCGATCACCACCACATCTCCCAGTGATTTGGTATCTGGCTGCAAGGTGGCATCCACGGTGGAACTGCTGCCAACCACCACTTCATAACTTAAAAATGTGGCACTGGAGAAAACAAGGGTAGTGGCATTGGCAGGTAAATTTATTTTATAATTCCCCTGGTTGTCTGTGCTGGTAGCAGTACGGGTACCTTTTACAGAAACGGTAACTCCGGCAGCGGGTTGTTTGTTTTCGGCAGAAATAACAGTACCTGTTATTTGTCTTACCTGGGCGAATAATTGATTTTGGGAACAGCATACTACTAACAGCATCAGCAGTCCCAATTTTTTAGAAATTCTCATCATAGTGCAGTTTTTGAAGTGTAAGCAGAAATGAATTTTTATTTAAAAATCCTGAGCCTGAATTGAAAGTTTGAGACAGTAGCGAAAATTGCAGCGAAACGGGAAGGAAGGATAAGCCATGATTTTTGCAAATGGCACCGTTCAGGAATAAAACAGCAGTTTGGCAAAACAATCCTTTCAATATTGGCAGCAATTTTCTGTCGAAATCCGGCCGGCGGTGGAGAAACTGGTACGATTCCCTGCCGTAAGCCAGAACAAGTCTAAACAGAACTTCCATTCTTTGGTGTGATTTTGAAGTATTTTTTTACGCAATCGTTCCCGGTAACGATGTCATTTTGAATGGGTTGGCTTTCAAATAGTCATCCCTGCAATCCGCCAACATCACCGGCTTTTTTCCGGTATAAATCAAGCAGCAAAAAAGGGTCATAATGGGTCTTTGCAAGTGGACCGGCCAGCAACGTTTCACCACATATTATCGTTAACTTTAGAAGTCTTCTTTTAAACGACGAGAGCGCTGAACCATGAAATTTGAAGCAGTTACAATAAAAGACATTGCCAAAGCCCTGGGCTTGTCCACCTCCACCGTGTCCCGTGCCCTCCGCGACAGTTATGAAATAAGTCCCGAAACCAAAAAACTGGTACTGGAATATGCGGAGAAAAGCAATTACCATCCTAACCCTATCGCCCTCAGCCTCAAGGAAAGACGCAGCCGCTCCATCGGGGTCATCGTTTGCGAAATTGCCAACAGCTTCTTCTCCCAAACCATTAACGGCATTGAATCTATCGCTTACAACAATGGCTATAATGTGATCATTTCCCAAAGCCGGGAATCGGCCGACCGGGAACTGCTCAACCTGCAATATCTTACTTCCCGCTCCGTGGACGGACTGATCATCTCCGTATCCACCGAAACCAAAGACCTCAGCTTTTTTAAAGAACTGCACGACAGGGGTATGCCCATCGTTTTCTTCGACCGGATAGTGGATGAGATAGAGACCCATAAAGTGATAGTGGATAATTACAAAGGCGCCTATGATGCCACCACACATCTGATCAATTGCGGGTATAGCCGTATCGCCACTGTTTCTAATCCCGCCGCTTTATCTATTGGTAAAGAAAGACTGGCCGGCTACAAGGCCGCACTAACAGATAACGGATTTGAAGTGAATGAAGCGCTGATAAAATATTGCCAGCACGGCGGTATGATCGTTTCTGAAGTGGAACAGGCCATTGATGAGTTGTTCAGCAATCCCGAACAACCAGATGCTATTGTGGCTTCTGCAGATAAGCTCACTACCAATTGCTTCCGCATTCTGAAGGCCAGGGGCCTTTCTGTACCCGGAGATATCGGCCTTATCGGTTTTTCCAATACCGATCTTACCGAACTGCTGGACCCGCCGCTGTCCGTCATCCGGCAGCCTGCTTTTGAAATGGGAGAAATAGCCACGACCTTATTATTGAACCTCATTGAAAGCAAACGGCCTGTTACTGATTTTGAGACCCGGGTATTAAGCACCGAATTACTGATCCGCGGCTCCACTAAAAAAACAGGAAAGGCCAAAAAGGAACTGGCCTGATCATTCCGGTAGTGTCCTGGTTTGAATTAATAAAGAAATTCCCACAAAGACACGAAGGGCACAAAGCGTTTGAAATCGAGTGAAATTTCTTTGTGTTCCTTGTGTCTTTGTGGGACACAAATTTGAAAATGAGACACTACCATCATTCCGCATCTTCCGTATTTTTAAGTAGTTATCAGTTAGTTGGTCAATTTGAAATAAATTTGAACCACATAGATATATAGGAACATAGGCAGCCACATAGATATCTATGTGTGTATTTCTCTGTTCCTATGCTTCTATGTGGTTCTAAGGCATTTAAGACTATAATTTTTAAATTGACCCTATTATAGGTTATCAATTACATTTTATTTTAAACCCGAAATCATTTATCCATGATGCGCCTGGTAGTATCCATACTGGTCATTTCTATAGTAGCTTCCTGCAACAGCACCAGCAAGATCGCCAAACAGCGATTCGAATTTGCCGGCAATATCGTTGTGGCACACCGTGGCGCTTTCAAAAAAAATAAACTGCCGGAGAATTCTATTGCTGCATTGAAACAGGCTATCACACTGCAATGCACAGGGTCAGAATTTGATGTGCGGATGACAGCCGACGATTCCCTCATCATCAATCATGATCCGCAGTATAATAAACTGGCGATCGAAAAAACCAATTACGCCGACCTGCTGGCATTCCCGCTTTCCAACGGAGAAAAGCTGCCCACTCTGCGGGAATATATACTGGCCGGAATGGAAAATAATACGGCTACAAGATTAGTATGTGAAATAAAACCATCAGAGATCAGTAAGGAACGGGGCAAACGCATTGCTGAAAAAACAGTGGCGCTTGTTACTGAGTTGAAGGCCATCAACCGGGTGACCTATATCAGTTTTGATTACGACATACTGAAAAAGATCGTGGAAATAGATCCGCATGCCCCCACACAATACCTGGAAGGTAACCGCTCGCCGGAACAACTGAAAGCAGATGGCATCACCGGTGCCGATTATCATTTCTCCGTATTTAAGCTGCACCCGGAATGGATAACCAGCGCCAAACAACATAATATCTTATTAAATGCCTGGACAGTGAACGACCCTGCCGATATGGACTGGCTGATCGCTCAGGGATTTGATTTTATTACCACCAATGAACCCGAACTCGTCTTTGAACGGATGAAGCAGTCGCCCATTGCTGCCGGATGGAGACTGGTATGGAGTGATGAGTTTAACTATAAAGGATTGCCTGATAGTACCAAATGGAATTATGATGTGGGGGGCCACGGCTGGGGCAATCATGAATTGCAATATTATACGGATGCTGATACAGCAAATGTCATTGTAAAGAACGGACGGCTGGTGATACGGGCCCTGAAACAGGTAAAAGAAAAAAATACCTATACTTCCACCCGGCTGATATCAAAGAATAAAGGCGACTGGTTATACGGACGAATAGAAGTAAGTGCCAAACTGCCTGCAGGTCGCGGCATGTGGCCCGCTATCTGGATGCTGCCGACAGACTGGGCCTATGGTGGCTGGCCGGCCAGTGGTGAGATAGATATAATGGAAAATGTAGGCTTTAATCCGGACTCTATTTTCTTCAGCATCCATACTCAAACATTCCACCACAGCATTAATACCCAAAAGACAACGGGCATCGAACTAAAAGATAACCGTACCGCTTTTCATACGTATGCTATTGAATGGTATGCAGACAGGGTTGATTTTTATACGGATGACCGGAAGGTATTCTCCTTTGCCAACACCGGCAATGGTTTTGCCGAATGGCCATTTGACAAACGCTTTCACCTGTTATTGAATATAGCCGTTGGTGGAGATTGGGGCGGTGCACGGGGAATAGATGAGGCCATTCAATCCGCAGCGATGGAGGTGGAGTATGTAAGGGTGTATCAAAGGAGTATGTGAGAATGTATACTTTCTTTGTTTCATTGCTTTTGTTCTGGTAGTGTCTTAGTTTGAAAATTGGTCTTCTTTTACTGTTTTGAACCACATAGAAAGATAGAAACATAGGGTAAAACATAGAATTCTTTGTGTGTATTTCTATGTTTCTATCTTTCTATGTGGTTCAAATTTATTTCAAACTGGCCCACTATCAGGGCCATTTAGGAGTTTGCCGGAAACCCCGAAACCCCTATTTTTGCAACCCGCTACAATAGGGG
>JBEBIF010000104.1:0-9928 GCA_040080515.1 Chitinophagaceae bacterium
TTCTGGAGTTCTGTGTCGGTTGACCGGAACAAAACGCCTCTCACCTTTGAGTTCAATTACGATAATGCCATTACCTGGCCGCTCGATGCGGTGCAACAATTAGTGTCGCAGTTGCAAAGCACAGAAGCCGTGGACAAGAAACGGACCTATATCACCGGGTTGTCCATGGGCGGCATGGGCACTTTTGAACTGGTGTATCGTTTCCCCAAATTATTTGCTGCCGCAATGCCCATCTGCGGCGGTGGTGATGCCATGCGGTACGATGAACGGGTGAAGAAAACCTCTTTCTGGGTATTTCATGGCGCTGTGGATGCGGTGGTGAATGTAAATGAATCAATAGCGATGGTGAATAAACTGAAAGATATAAAAGCAGCTGTTACCTACACGGAATATCCAAACGTAAATCACAACAGCTGGGACAATGCGTTTGCAGAACCCACTTTCCTCAGCTGGATGTTTTCACACAAAAGAAAAAAGTAAGTGGTCAGTTTTATAGTTTTTTAGTTTAAACCACACAGTTTTTAGTTTGAACCACAACTTGTCCCGGCTATCCGGGATAGAAGGATAGGCACATAAGGAATACACATAGAGATGATCGCTTTGTAAACTATCCGGCACCGGTACTATAGGTGAATCTATATATTTTCAGGCTGGTGCTTTTGTCCCAGCGGGACAATATGTCGGTAGCTATGAAACGAATTGTTGTTTTCCTTGCCCCAGCGGGGCAATACTCAATTGTGTTGTCCGCCGCGGCGGAGCAAAGAATTGCATGCTGCAAAGAAATGCATGCTTTGAATTCTACCGACATTTAGTCCGCCGCGGCGGACGGGCTGCTTTGAAGTCTATCCGTAATAGAGGATAGAAACATAGAAATACACAATAGTCACCCATCTAATACAGGATAGCTTTTCCAAATAAACAACACTATGTGTATTCCCTATGTGCCTATCCTTCTAAGTGGTTCAAAAAAAACCACAAAACACATCACCCAAAAACAACTACACCGCCCTCACATTCCCACATCACGGAGTATCCGTCTTTATCTTTCGTCTCTTCTCTTCTGCGTTGATCAGTTGCATCAATTCTTTAGTTATATAGTAGTCCTTTACATTCTCCAGCTTCAGTGATGGATCAGGAATGTACCAGTTGTATTTGGAAAAGACCTTCTTTAACCCTTCGTCTTTAAAATCATATCCCATGCGGGCATAGTTAAGGTTGCGGTACAGCCGCAATTCCGCATCCGGCAGTTTGCTGACAGCGGACTGAACCGAATCGCCCCAGACAAGCTCCATCAGATTGGCAAACTCATTCTTCACTCCCTTATCACACCAGAGGCTGATCTCATTATGCAATTGCCAGAAAGAAATGGACAGGTCTTCGGCGGGTTTAAAATTGGATGCTCTTAACTGCAGCTTGCCCCTGCGCAGGTACACCATTCTTAATTTGCCGCCGCCTTCTGCTATGTACGGTACCGTGGCAGTATTTTTAGCGATGCGGCCAATACCAGCTACCTGCCAGGCAGCGGATGCGGGACCGAATCCGGCTGGAACAGAAAAATAACTGTCATCACCCATATTGATATTCAGTTCAAAATCATCAATGCCACTGTTGGCCCAGGTGGTACCGGTAGTAAGGCGGTAATCAAATTCATGCGCAGCCTCTACTGATCCACCTCCTTTGTATAAATAACTATGACGAATGATGGTAATGCCGGTGGCAAACTTTACCGTGAAGTGATACACAAAATCATAACCATTGGCCAGTTTGGAGTTTACTTTAAACCCGGTCTCTTCCATCTTTGCTACTTTGTAAGGCAGCAGGCGATCACCAAGCATGACCATAAAATCTTTTACCTGCGGATGTTTGGCTTCCTCTTCGGTCACATCGCCGTCGGCGGGTGGAGTAACGAATCCAACGGTGAGTTCTTTTTCCGGACCGGGATTAAAGAATTCGAAGTAGATGTCCACCTGCATCCAGTTGCCTTTACGTTCCAGGTTCAGTATCTCTTTTTTCAGCCGGATGGTGGTTTCCTTTAAAGGAATAAGGGTGTTGCCGGTGGCATAGAAGACACCGTCGTTGGCCTTCATTTGTTGTGCGGCAAAGAGAAGCAGTAGTAAAATGAGCTTGTGCATGGTGGTGGTGATTTGTTCTTTAAAGTTATGAGTTTTGAGTCTGTCTGCTGGTAGGCAGGTTACGAGTTTTGAGTTATGAGTTACGAGTTCGGCGTGCAGGAGGGAGTGGGAATAGGGGTTTGGCAATTGGGAAGCGTGCAGGCGCTATTGCGCAGCTTGCAGGTGTGAGTGGGCAGCGAAACCGGGAGGTTTCGCAGAGCGCAGGTGGGTGCCTGAAATTGAACCCTTTGGGTAATGGCAGCTATTCCGGTATTTTTGTGGTACTAACCGCAGGGGCGCCGGGACACAGAGTTAATATAAAGAACTTGCTCTGCGTCTCCCCGCTACTGCGGTTAAAATTTAAATTATGACCAACCCGAAACGATATTTGGTGACCGCCGCCCTGCCCTATGCTAATGGCCCCCTGCATATTGGCCATATTTCCGGCTGCTACCTTCCCGCTGATATTTATGTACGGTACTTGCGGGCGCAAAAAAGGGATGTGAAATACATCTGTGCCAGCGATGAGCATGGCGTCCCCATCACCATCCGGGCCATGAAAGAAGGCATCACCCCGCAGCAGGTGGTGGACAAGTACCATACCATGATGAAAGAGACCTTTGAACAATTGGGCATCTCTTTCGATATCTATTCCAGGACATCGAATAAAGTGCATCACGAAACTTCAGCGGCCTTTTTCTCCAAATTGTATGCTGACGGATTGTTTGAAGAAAAAGAAACGGAGCAGTATTATGATGCCACCACCAGTACGTTCCTGGCAGACCGTTATATAACGGGCACCTGCCCTGTGTGTGCCAATCCCAATGCGTACGGCGACCAGTGTGAGAAATGCGGCTCTTCTTTAAGTCCTGAACAACTGATCAACCCGCGAAGCACCTTAAGTGACGGAGTGCTGGTAAAAAAGAAAACAACGCACTGGTACTTTCCCTTGCCAAACTATGAACCCTGGCTGAAGCAATGGATACTGGAAGAACATACCGAATGGAAGAATAATGTGTATGGCCAATGTAAAAGCTGGCTGGAAAGCGGTCTTCAAAGCCGTGCCATGACCCGTGACAGCAACTGGGGTGTGAAAGTGCCAAGTCCCCCGGCACCTGCCGGCGGCGGTGGCAAAGTGCTGTATGTATGGTTTGATGCACCGATCGGGTATATCAGCGCCACTAAAGAACTGACGGACCAGTGGGCCGACTACTGGTGTAAAGAAGATACGAAACTGGTACACTTTATTGGCAAGGACAATATCGTTTTTCACTGTATCATCTTCCCTGCCATGCTGAAAGCACATGGTGGTTTTGTGCTGCCGGATAATGTGCCGGCCAATGAATTTCTGAATTTGGAAGGCGAGAAAATATCCACCAGCCGCAACTGGGCCGTGTGGGTGCATGAATACCTGAAAGACTTTGCGGGTTGTGAAGATGCGCTTCGTTATGTGCTTTGTGCCAATGCCCCGGAAACAAAAGACAATGATTTTACCTGGAAAGATTTCCAGGACCGTAACAATAGTGAACTGGTGTCCATCTTCGGCAATTTTGTGAACCGCACTTTTGTACTGATGCATAAACTCTGCGGTGGCAAAGTGCCTAAACTTCACCAGGACATACTGGATGATACGGATAAAACGCTGATCGCCGATATGGAAAACACTGCGGCTGAAGTACAATCGGCACTGGAGTATTACCATTTCCGGGATGCCTTATTCCAGGTGATCGAACTTTCCCGAAAGGGCAACCAGTACATGCAGAAAAAGGAGCCGTGGATAAAAGCTAAGCTGACCACAGACGACGGTCCACAGTCGGAGGCCGCACAAAAATCAATAGACAACTGTTTGCATATTTGCTTACAGCTTTGTGCCAACCTTGCTGTTCTTATTAATCCGTTCTTACCTACCACTGCCCGTAAGATGCTTCACCTGATGAAGGTAGTGGACAAGATGCTGAATTGGGAAAATGCAGGGAAGTTGAATTTATTGAGTGTGGGTTACAGTTTGAGGGAACCGCAGTTGCTATTCAGAAAGATAGAGGATGAGGAGATCAGTTTGCAGGTGGAGAAGTTGAGAGGAAAGTCGGGAGTCGATAGTCAAGAGTCGATAGTCGGAGGTCAGAAGTCAGAAGTCGAAAGTAAGAAGTCGGAGGAAAAACCACAGATACAATATGATGACTTTGCCAAACTGGAACTGAAGGCTGGCACAGTTACTGCGTGTGTCAAAGTGGAAAAAGCGGATAAGCTGCTGAAACTGGAAGTGGACCTGGGTGCAGAAAAGAGAACGATCGTTTCCGGAATAGCACAACATTATACGCCGGATGAAATGGTGGGTAAGCAAGTGATCGTAGTAACGAACCTGGCACCACGCAAAATGAAAGGCATCGAAAGCCAGGGAATGATACTGACAGCGGAAGACAGCGACGGTAAATTGCAATTATTACAACCAGAAAAACCTGTTTCGCCCGGTTCAACTGTTAGTTAACCGGTAAAATTGTATGCAGCCGCCGTTTTGTTTAAAACAAGACGGCGTTTTCATTTTATAACAGGTTAGTTTTCAGTAAATTCGTATTAAATAGTTTCCGCTCTTGATAGTAAAACGGCTTGGTAAAAAATTACTCAAAATAACCGGTATCAGCCTGGGTGTGTTGGCCGTTTTGCTGGTGGCCTTTCACTTCTGGTTCATCAACCATGCAAAAGGGCTGCTGGAAGATACAGTGTCCAAAAAATCGAATGGCAAGATCAGGCTCCGGATCAAAAAGCTGCACTACAATTATTTCACTGAAAAGATGGTGCTGATCAATGCGGAGTTCTACACTACTGATACCCTGACCGCCCCCTCCTCCTATCGTTTTGACATACCCGAACTGCACCTGAAGCTGAATGGGCTTCTTACGCTGTTAGTGAGTAAAAAATTACTCATCGACTCACTGTACCTGCAATCACCCAATATCCAGGTTACAACACTCCGTTATTCCAAAGACACCATAAAAAAGAAAAAAGAAGATATTTCCATTCCGTATGAAATGGGTAAGGTGTATAAATCCATTCAGGATGCATTACGGGTGCTGAAAGTAAACCAGTTCCGGATAGAAAATGGAAAGTTTACCCTCGTCAATAAAGTGCAGCCGGGCCAGTTGCCATTGATAATCGGCGACATACATTTCCAGATCGACAACCTGCAGGTAGATCCAGGTACATTATCCGGAAAAGAGAAATTGCTGTTCAGTGATAATGTGGTGCTGCGAAGTAATAACCAGAATATTCTTTTCCCGGATGGACGACACCGGTTGTCCTTCAGCCGCTTTCGGATCAACCTGCAGCGTAAACTGGTGGAGTTTGACAGTTGTACTATTGCGGCCACCAAAAAAGACAGTGCAGGTTCTTCCTTCACCGTATTTTTTAATAAACTGCTGCTGACCAATATTGATTTCGACACCCTGTACCGGGCAGAGGTGATCAAAGCAGATTCCGTGTATTGTGTGAACCCGAAGTTTACGCTGGATGTGGACCTGGATAAAAACAAAGGCGCTAAAAAGAATCCTCCTAAGCTGGAGCGTATCGTTGAACAATTGACGGGTGATCTGCAACTGGGATATGTGGTGGTGGAAAATGCAGACTTTGATATCAGGACCAGCAGGAACGGAAAGCCCAGCTCTTTCATATTCAGCAAGAACAGTTTTGAAATGCAGGGCCTGAGTGTAAACCAGGAAGCGGCAAAACCCATCACGGTGAAAAGCTTTGCGATGGCTATCCGCAACTATGAGAATTTTATTAAAGACAGCAGCTACAGTATGAAGTTTGACAGTGTGATCTTTAAAGACGACCGCATTACACTGAGCAATTTCCTGTTCAACAAATTAGATAATGGAAGGATCATCAACACCTTTAGTGTGCCACGGTTCAGCCTGGAAGGTTTATCATGGGATTACCTGGTGTTTGAAAAAAGGTTAAAGGCAAGACTGGCCACCATGTATCAGCCGCATATCAGTTACACGGCCCCGGGCACCCGAAATAAAAAACAGTCGGAACAAAACCTGTTCCAGTCACTGGGCGCTGTGAATGACTATATGGACCTGGAACAATTAGACATCACAGAAGGAAATATAGACCTGAAGCTGAAGGATGACCTGCTGGTGCAACTGGAGAATGCCACCCTGTCTGTAAAGAGCCACTCCCTGCTTACTTCGACCAAAATGTCGGGTATAAAAAATTCACTGATGAGCCTGGATTTTTCAACCGGCCGGATAAGGGCGGGCAACCTGCTGATAACACTTGATGGCATCCGCTATGCGGGTGAAAGGGGAAAGTTTGGTGCCCGGCTGGTAACCGTTACTGATAAAGAAAAAAACATGGCTGCCACTTTAAAAGATGTGGACATTGAAAAACTATTGGTGGATGAAGTAAAAGGAAACGTAACAGCAGAAGGGATCAAATGGCTGGAGGGAGATATAAAGATGAATATTGCCGGCAAGGGCAGTAAGAAGAAATCAGGGGCCTTTATTGATCTGAAAAGAATAGGAGGTTTTAATACCAGCATTCACAGTATGGTGGGCGGCAGATCCATTTCAACAGACCTGCAACATATTGCTGCAGACGTATTCACTTTACAGCCGGGTGGCAAACCAGTACTCACTGGTTTTGCAGCGGACGGGAAGCAACTGGTGGTAAAAGACCTGGAGATGGAACTGTCAATAGCCGGCTTTACTATTGCGGATACAAAAAATTCGCAGTTCAGCCAGGTACGCTACAGGGCCAGTACTAATAAGATGGTGGCAAACATTACTATTCCTTCCCTGTCTGTCATTCCGGATATTCAACCTGTTTTGGATGGAAACATCAAACTGGATGCCCTTTCGATGAACCGGCCTGTTATCACTCTTCATCTTGCTAACACCGTTGCCGCCGCTTCAGCAAAAAACAAAGACATGCCCGTGCTGAACATAGGTGGCATAAAAATGATACAGCCTGAAATAAATTTTACCCGGCAAAGTGACAGCGGCACCTTATCACTGCAATGGCATGGCGCACAAAACTCCGCTAATTATTTACAGGCTGCCGGAGTGCACACCAGTAATGAAGACGGGCCCACCATTTCGCTGAATGACCTGCAATTTTATTTAACCAATTTCATTCTCACCAATCCAAAAGGAAGATCATTCAATACAGGTGAAGGGAAAATAGCAGCGGAAATAAAAGACATCCGTTTCTCACCAAAAGAAGATGACAATCCGGAGTGGGATGCCAACATCACCAGTTTTTCAGCAAAAGATTTCCGGCTGGATAGTTTGGGAAAGACCGGCGGCAGTTTTGTAATGAACAGTGCCGCGTTGAAAAACCTTTCACTAAGTTCTTCCACGATAATAAAGTTGCAGGACCTGGCAGCTGCTAACCCTTCCTTCCAGTTACGGGATTTTACCGGTCATTATTACACTGTGGCTACCCGGTTGCAATGGTACAATGCCGGGTTTAACCGCAGCAATAATATGTTCACCCTCGACTCCTTCTCTTACCGGCCTGCAATGGAAATAGATTCCTTCCTGGCCACTAAAAAGTTTCAGACCGATTATTTAAAAGCAGGCACGGGTGCTTTGCAGATCGGGCCGGTGAATATTGATAAATTTATTCGTGATACCATTCTGCAGATCAGGACCGCCAAAATTGACAAGGCCTACCTGTTTGACCACAAAGACAAGAACCTGCCTTTTAACGGCGGACTTATAAAACCGCTTCCTGTAAACCTGCTGCACAAGATCCCTGTTCGTCTTGATGTGGATTCGGTACAATTAACCAATGCCTCCGTAGTGTACACGGAAGTAAGTGATAAAACAAAAGTGGCAGGCACCATCCCGGTGATGCGGATGACCGTGACCTTGCTGAATGTAAAGAATCACAACCCCGGAATAAAAGACAGCCTGCGGATAAAAGCCACCGGCTACCTGCTGGATACAGTATGGGTGCGGCTGCAGGTGAATGAATCGTACACGGATTCATTGGATGGCTTCCTGATGACATTGCGGATGAAAGCCGGTGATCTTATTGTACTGAATAGTTCGCTTATACCATTAGCCTCTGTAAAATTATTGTCCGGCGACCTGGATACCATCGACATGAGAGCAGTAGGCAGAGAGTATCTTTCTCTTGGAGAGATGAAAATGTATTACCGCAATCTGAAAGTGCAATTACTAAAAGGCGGTAAAGATGTGAAACAGCCGTTCTTTACCCGATTTAAAAGTTTTATAGCGAATGCTTTCATCATCAGGTCTCACAATAATTCCCATATTGGCAATGTTTTCTTCATCCGCCAGCGGGACCGGTCTGCTATCAATTACCTGATAAAGATCGCTTTCAGTGGCATGGCGAGCAGCGTCGGCGTTAAAAACAATAAGAAGATGATACGTAAATACAAACGGGAGCTGGAAATAAGGAATCTTCCGCCGATCGACCTGGATTGATGCCTGTGATACGGTTTCATTTCTTACTGCACTGTATCTGCAGGGTTGAACCACATAGAACATAGGCCACAAAGAAATGCACATAGTTAAATCTATGTGGTACCCTATGTTTGCTATTTACCTATGTGGTTCAAAATAAAACACGGGTGTTAGCTGCGTCTTCATAACTGTTTCAGCGCTTTTTCCTATCTTCTCACTACCAAAAACCATATCCATTCCATATGCCTGCTCCTTTCTGCAAAAGATCCCTGCTTACATTCGTTTTATTTACAGCAACGGTTTTTACCTGTGCTGCGCAAACACAGGAAGATTTTGATAAGAAATATAGTGATGTGTTCCTGCAATCGGAGGATAAGAAAAAAGCGCTGGCACTTGCCAAAGAACTCTATACACTGGTAGAAAAGAAAAAAGACCTGCAGACCTATACCAATTATTACCTGCTTAAAAATCTTTTTGAAAATCAAACTCCTGATGCGGCCCTTGCTAAGATCTGTGGCGACAAAGCCGATAAAGTGATGCGGGAATCCGTTGGGCTGGAAATACCGGTAAACAATTACGGAAGCGACAGCATGAATCTATGGTACAATAAACTGTACCCGGGGCTGTATGAGACCAAAGACCCGGAGAATGCGAAAAAAGCAATTGCTTTCCTGGAACAGTACACTTCTTTTCAATCTTTTGCCAACTATACCGGTGTGGCGTATGCTTTTGAACGCAATGGTGATTTTAAAAATGCACTGAAGTACTATGAGCAATGCCTCACCTTTGTTACGGATGATACCAAAGACTATACGTCTTATCTCTACTACATTCTCTTTCTTTCCAAATCCGGCGACTATCAAAAAGCGGAAGAATATATAAGAAAGATCGAAACGCTTTCACAGACAGCGTCATCAGATCTAATAAAAACCTCTTATCGCAATGAAGCTCTGGCTGCCCATACGCTTTATTATTTTTATACGGGTGATTATGAGTCGTATGTTACTTCCTCTGAACTACAAAATGCAGAGCTGGCAAAAATGTTCAAGACCTATAATCTTCCCTGCAACGGACAGGAATATATCCGGCTTACCAATGCGGCAGTGGCCAGCGAGTTCCTGAAGAAATACAGTGAAGCAGAAAAATTGTGGCAAAGCCGCGACACCGCTTACACCAGCTGGCTACGCTGCCAGAAAAAGCAATATCCCAACCTGAAACTGTACGATCTGTCCATGGCACCTGTCTTCCTGATAAAACGAGGAAAAGACAAACTGCTTTCCAAACCGGTGCAGTATTATATTGACCAGACAAAAACATACTACAACAGCTTTAGTAAGTATGCAGATATCAGCACTAATTATTTTAAAGCAAGCCAGCTGGCAT